>JAHFRO010000021.1:39744-41210 GCA_023266245.1 Betaproteobacteria bacterium
GGCGTGACCGCATACTGGTCGAAATCCGTTACCCCCTCCTCGCGCAGCACTGCTTCGTCAATGTAGAAATTCCCGGTCGCGCTGCGGCTGTTGCGGTTCAATATCACGTACGCGGCATCCGCCATGATCGCAGGCTTGCGGCTCGCCCTGAGGATCGCCTCCGGGAAATTCACCTCGATCGCCGCGGTGGCTATCGTGGTGCGCGGCCACAGCGAGTTCACCGCGACGCCATGAGGCCCGAATTCCGCCGCCATGCCGAGCGTGCACATGCTCATGCCGTATTTTGCCATGGTGTAGGCGACGTGGTCCTTGAACCAGCGCGCCCGCATGTTGAGCGGCGGCGAGAGATTCAAAATATGCGGATTGGCGGACTTCTCGAGATAGGGAACGCACGCCTGCGAACAGACGAAGGTGCCGCGGACGTTGACGCTGAACATGAGATCGAAGCGCTTCACCGGCGTGGCGAGCGTGCCGGTGAGCGAGATCGCGCTCGCATTGTTGACGAGTGTATCGATGCCGCCGAACGTGTCGGCAACGCGTTTCGCAGCAGCAGCGACCGCGGTCTCGTCGCGCACGTCGAGTTGCAGCGCCAGCGCCCGGCCACCGGCGGCTTCGACTTCCTTGGCGACGCTGTGGATGGTGCCTGCCAGCCGGGGATGGGGGTCGGCGGTCTTGCCGGTGACCACGATGTTGGCGCCGTCGCGCGCGCAGCGCAGCGCGATCTCGCGGCCGATGCCGCGGCTCGCACCGGTGATGAAAATCGTTTTTCCCTTCAACCCCGACATCTACTATCCTAAATTAGCCGCCAAGACGCCAAGAAAAACAAAGACAAAATAGAATCACAAATCAAATCCTATTGAACCGCCAAGGCGTCAAGACGCCAAAACAATAATCAAAATATAACCAAACAAAAATCCAAAGCAAAATCAAATTATGCCGGGAAGCCTTACATGTCAGATTAATTGCTTCAAACCTCGCGCACTTGGTGTCTTGTCAGTTCATTCCAGTTTTTGCTTTTCTTGGCGGCCTTGGCGTCTTGGCGGCTAATTTCCCTTGAATTGCGGTTTGCGCTTCTCGACGAAGGCGGTCACGCCCTCCGCGAGGTCGCGCGTGCCGGCGCAGCGCGCAAACGCCTCGATCTCGGCGGAGAGCTGCGCCGCGAGCGCCTGGTCGTAACTCTGGTTGACCAGCCGCTTGGTTTCACCGAACGCGAAGGTGGCGCCCTGCGCGAGCCGGCGTGCGATGTTGTCGGTCTCGGTGGAAAGCGATTCAACGCTCGTCACCCAGTTCACCAGCCCGAGCTTGAGCGCGGCCTGCGCGTCGAAGGTGTCTGCAAGCAGCATCAGCTCGAGCGCCTTGCGGTAGCCCACCAGCCGCGGCAGGAAATAGGTCGCGCCCCCGTCGGGGCTGGCGCCGATCTTGCTGTAAGCCAGCGTGAACCGGGTCCCTTCCGCCGCGATGGCGAG
>JAHFRO010000198.1 GCA_023266245.1 Betaproteobacteria bacterium
CAGTCGGCGCGCTCATTCGAGCCGCACGCCGGCATCCTTGATGACCTTGGCCCATTTTGGTATCTCCCTCTGAATGTGGTCGGCGAACTCCTTGGGCGTGCTGCCGATGATCTCCGCGCCCAGCGTACCGAGTCGTTCACGCACGTCCGGGAGTTGCAGCATCCGGATAATCTCGGCATTGAGCTTGTTGACGATAGCCGCAGGTGTGCCCGCGGGGACCAGGACCCCGTGCCAGGTAGTCGCCTCGAAACCCGGCACGCCGGCTTCCGCGATCGTCGGCAAATCCGGCCACGCACGCGCGCGTTTCGCCGTCGTCACCGCCAGCGCGCGCAGCTTGTTCGCCTTGATATGTGGCTGGACCGAGAATGACGTTGCAAACATGAGCTGGCATTGTCCCGCGAGCATGTCGATGAGCGCCGGCCCCGCACCCTTGTAAGAAATGTGCACGATGTTGGTTCTGGTCATGCTCTTGAACAGCTCGGCCGAGAGGTGAGCCACTGCGCCCATGCCCGAGCCCGCATAATTCAGTTGGCCCGGTCGCGCTTTCGCGAGCGCGATCAGCTCCTTGACCGAAGTTACCGGAAGGGATGGATGCACCACGAGAATGTTGGGCTGGGTACCCACCAGCGACACCGGCGCGAAATCCTTGACGGGATCAAACCCCAGATTCTTGTAGAGGCTTACGTTAGCGCCAAAAGTGGCGTTGTTTCCGGTCACCAGTGTATAGCCGTCGGGGGGTGCCTTGGCCGCCAATTCCGTGCCAATGTTGCCGCCGGCGCCGGCACGGTTTTCAACGAACACGGGCTGGCCCAGGCTCTCCGAGAGCTTCTGCCCAATGAGGCGCGCCAGGATATCGGTCGGCCCGCCGGGCGGATTCGGGGCTATGAAACGAATCGGCTTCACCGGATAGTCCGCCGCATGGATCCCAGGCGCAGCGATCATCGCCAACACCGCCCCCAGTGCTCCTCCGATATGTCGCTTCAACATGGGCTCCTCCCTCAGCTCGTGGTGTGGCTATGGGTTGCCGCAGCGCGGGAGGAAAGCCTAGCAGACACCTGCGGCACTCACAATCATGCCGGCGCGTGTTCGGTGTTCCGCGTTCCGGGTTCCAGGTTTCGGGTTGAAATCGGGCGGCTGCACTGCCCCGGTTCTTTTGACTCGAAACTCGCAACTCGAAACCCGAAACTGCCTTCGCTCCGGCGCGCCTAGGGAACAGCCGGCCGGTGTGCTATTCTGCCGGCCAGAAATCATCCGACGGCCCGCTCTTGGGCCGCTGCTGTTCTGGAGGAGAAACTCATGAAACAGCCGCAACGCATCCGTGGCGTGCTCGCTCCGGTGGTCACTCCGTTCAGGAAGGACCTCACCCCCGACGCCGAGCGCTTAATCGCCCTCTGCCGATGGCTGCTCTCGCAGAACTGCGGACTTGCCGTGTTCGGCACCAATAGCGAGGCGAATTCGCTCTCGGTGAACGAGCGGATTGCATTGCTCGACTCGCTGCTCGCCGCCGATGTCGACCCCGCGCGCATGATGCCCGGCACCGGCTGCTGCGCGCTCACCGACACGGTCCGGCTCACCGAGCACGCGGTGAAGGCCGGCTGCACCGGCGTGCTGATGCTGCCGCCGTTCTACTACAAAGACGTGAGCGAGGACGGCCTCTACCGCAACTTCGCCGAGGTGGTCGAGCGCGTCGGCGATGCGCGGCTCAGGATCTATCTCTACCACATTCCGCCGGTCGCGGTGATCGGCATCACCGCCAAGCTCGTCGAGCGCCTGCTCAAAGCCTATCCCACGGCGGTCGCCGGCATGAAGGACAGCTCGGGCGACTGGAACAACACCAAGACCATGCTCGATGCATTCGCCAAATCCGGATTCGACGTGTTTGCCGGAAGCGAGTCCTTCCTGCTCGCCAACATGAGAAACGGCGGCGCCGGCTGCATCTCCGCCACCGCCAACGTCAATCCCGCCGCGATCGACAAGCTCTACCGCGAGTGGCGCAAGCCGGACGCCGATCTGCAGCAGGAAGCGCTCAACGCAGTGCGCAAGAGCGTCGGGCAATACGTGATGATCCCAGCGCTCAAGCAGGTGATCGCGCACTACGCGAACGACCCCGAATGGGCGACGGTGCGGCCGCCGCTCACCGAGCTCACCGCGGCGCAGGCGAAGAACGTGATTGACGGGCTGATGAAGCTCGGCTTCGAGATGCCCGGCATCGGCCGTGCGGCGGCAAAAGCAGCCGCCTGACGCCGGGCAAAGGCGTGATCCGACGGGCTCACGCCTTTCGGCTACTGTTCACCGTTCACTGTTTTTCTCAGCGCTGCAGCCCGGCCTCGCGCAGATAACGCTGCACGCCGGGATGTATCAGGTCCACGCGCGGCGCGGCGGCCAGCGTGTTGGCGAGCGTGGACTCGCGCGCCTGTGCGAGACGCGCCCCGAGTGCGGCCTCGCCGCGATGCAGGGCGCGCGCGAGGCGGTAGGCGACATCGTCCGGCAGCGTCGCGCGCGCGAGCACGAACGGCCACGAGCCGACTGAATTCACCGTGCCGGCCTGCCCGGGATAGCTGCCGGCAGGCATGGTAATCGGCTTGAGGAAGGAATGCTTCGCCATGATGCGCTTGATCTCGTCGGCGCTGGGCGAGACGAAACGCGCGCCTGCCGGGTTCTTCGCGATCGCCATGAACGGCGGCCAGCCGACACCGCCGCCCCACATCGCGGCGGCGCGCCCGTCGAGCACCATCGGCGGGCCGTCGCCCGCCTTTTCAAGAAGGATCGCCTGAAAATCCTTCTTCAGGTCGAGCCCGAGACCGTCCATCACGTAGCGGGCCAGCACGATGAAGCCGGAGGTGCCCGCGCCCCAGACGACGGGCTTGCCCCTGAGGTCCGAGATGCTGCGGTAGGGACTGTCGGCGCGCACCATGAACATGCCGGCCTGGGAATACGTGGCGTTGATGATGCGCAGGTTGGTCGCCTTCGGCCGGCCGATGCCGGCGATCGCCTCGTACGTGACCTCCCCGGTGGCCAGCCCGATATCCAGTTTGTCCTGCTCCAGCAGCGGCACGTTCTCAGTGCTGCCCTTGGTGTTGCGCGGCTCGATCGCGAGCGTCGGGTCCATCTCGTTGAGGACCTCGGCGTACGGCCAGCCGTAGGCGGGAAAGCCGCCGCCGGGCGTCGCCGTGCCCAGTACGACCCTCGTTTTCTGCTGTTCCTGTGCCATCATTCAGGTCTCCAGATAATGCAAAGACATAAGGCGTGATTCGTGAGTCGAAAGTTGACGATGAAGCATTTCTTGGCGCTCTTGGCGTCTTGGCGGCTAATTCTGTTCTGCCTTTCCGGTCACCGGTCACTGGTTACCGCTCTTACCAGATGGCGCCGCGCGCGGTGATCGGCCACAACGCTTCCACGCGGCCGTTGCGCGCGCACACGTAATGATCGTAGAGATTGACCGTGGGATCGCAGTGACCGGGAATGAGCTTGAGCTTGTCGCCCACTGCATAGCCCGCCGCCCCGTTAAGCTTCAGCACGCCGTGCTCGTCGGAAGCCTTCACGTACTCCACGCCCACCGCATTCGCCACCCGCGGCATGCCGGAGTCCACGCTGGAGGCTTTCAATCCTGCATCCACCACCGCGCGGTCCGGCGTCGGCCGGCTCATCACGGTGGTCCACACGAACAGGCTGTGCTCGAAGCGCGGCATGCCGCTTTCCGTCCATTCATTGCGCGCGTAATCCGCGTCCATGAAGATGTAGGAGCCGGGCTGGATCTCGTGGTACACCCCGCTCACCGCTTCGAACAAATAGGTACCGGTACCGGCGCCGGTTACTTTCTCGCACGCGATGCCGGCTTTCTCGAGCAGTTCCGTCGTCTGCCTCACGCGCGCGCACGCGGCCTCGATCGCGGCACGCCGCTCCTGCACCTTGCGCAGGTGCTGCGCCGCGCCTTGATAGGCCTGCAGGCCGGCAAAGCGCAGGTTCTTGCTCGCGGCGATCTTGCGCGCGAGCGCGGCCGCCGGCTCGCCCGGCTCGACGCCGCAGCGGTTGGCGCCGACATTCACCTCCACCAGCACGTCGATCCTGACGCCGGACTCGCGCGCGGCCTCATCGAGCGCCGCGACGTTGCCCGCATCGTCGGCGCAGACCGCCACGCGTGCCTGCCTGGCGAGCGCGGCGAGCCGCTTGAGCTTCGGCGTCCCGACCACCTCGTTGGTGATCAGCACGTCGGGCACCCCGCCCTGCACCATCGCTGCGGCCTCACTCACCTTCTGGCAGCACACACCGACCGCGCCGCGCGCGATCTGCGCGAGCGCGATCTCCGGACACTTGTGGCTCTTCGCGTGGGGGCGGACCTTGATCTTCTTCCCGGCGAGTGAGGCGTCGAGCCGATCCAGATTGCTCTCGAACGCGTCGAGCTCGAGGATCAGGCTCGGCGTGTCCAC
>JAHFRO010000199.1:0-2504 GCA_023266245.1 Betaproteobacteria bacterium
GCATCGGGCTTGCGCTCGCCGGCAACGCCGCGGAATCGGGGCACCTGGTGCGCAAGTACCTCGCCACGCTCGGCTGCCCTACTGATCGCGGTTGCACCGTGATCGGAAGCCACATCAAGGTGCCGGCGCGCTTCGCGGCCTTCGCCAACGGTATCGCGATCCACGCCGACGACTACGACGACACCCAGCTCGCGGTCGCCAGTGACCGGGTCTACGGCCTGCTCACCCACCCCACCGCTCCGGCGCTGCCGCCGGTGCTGGCGCTCGCCGAGCGTGACAACCGCTCCGGGCTCGACGTGCTCACCGCCTACCAGGTCGCGGTCGAGGTCGAAACCAAGGTCGCGGAGGCGATCAATCCGCGGCATTACGACCACGGCTTTCACACCACCGCGACCATCGGCACCCTCGGCGCCGCGGCCGGCGCGGCGAAGATGCTGGGCCTTGACCTCAAGCGGACGCGGCGCACGTTGGGAATCGCCGCGAGCCAGGCCGCGGGACTCCGCGAGAACTTCGGCACCATGACCAAGCCGTTTCATCCCGGGCGCTCGTGCGAAAGCGGCATCGTCGCCGCGGAGCTCGCGAAGCTGGGCTGGACTGCGACGCTCAACGTGCTCGAGGCCGGGCGCGGCTTCTTCAAGGCGGCGGGCGGCGGCTACGATCCGGCGTTGATCGAAGGCAAGCTCGGCAACCCCTGGACCTTTGCCTTCCCCGGCGTTTCCATCAAGCCGCATCCGAGCGGCTCGCTCACGCATCCGGGAATGGGACTCTTGATTGATCTCATCCGCCAGTACGACATCAAGCCCGCGCAAGTCGTCAAAGTCAAAGTCGGCACCAACCGCCACATGCCGAACGCCCTCATCCACCACCGGCCGGAAAACGAGCTGCAGGCCAAGTTCAGCATGGAGTTCTGCATGGCGATCCTGCTCATCGAGCGTCGCGCGGGGCTCGCCGAGTTCACCAACCGCGTGGTGAACCGGCGCGACGTGCGGGCGATGATCGGGAAAATCGAGTTCGGTGTGCATCCGGTTGCCGAGGCCGCAGGCTACGAGAAGATGACCACCCTCATCGACATCGAGCTTGCCGGCGGCCGCACGGTGAGCGGCCGCGCCGACTTCGGCAAGGGCAGCCCGGCCAACCCGATGAGCGATCAGGAACTCTCCGGCAAATTCCGCGAGTGCGCAGCGTGGGGCAAGCTGCCCAAGCCCGACGCCGAGAAGGTGATCGGGCTGGTGTTCAATCTGGAGAGGCTCAAAAGCATCCGCGAGCTCACCCGGCTGCTCGCAATCGGCGGCAAGACGCGCGCCACGCGCGAGAAGCGCGGGCGGCGTTAATCGTCAAGGAGCTGATTGAACCGCCGATGTGTGCTCTATTGCTTTGAATTTCCGATTTTCTATCGGCGTTTATCGGCGTCCATCGGCGGCTAACTATTGTTATTCCGATTTTTGAGACGGGTTCTAGCTATAATTCGCGTGAACGTACTGACGAGGAGGAAACAATGAAGACCATAACATCACGGGGCGTTGCAGGGTATCGTCCGCATGGCGCCGCGCGCGCGTTGCTGGCAGCAGTCGGCGTGCTGACGCTCCTCGCGTCCCAGCCCGCAACGGCCGCCGACTGGCCGACCAAGCCGATCCGCTTCGTGGTCGGCTTCGCTCCCGGCGGCGGCACCGATACCACCGCGCGCGCCATGGCCGGCAAGCTCACCGAGCTGCTCGGCCAGCAGGTGATCGTGGACAACCGCCCCGGCGCCGCCGGCAACATCGCCACCGAGATCGTGGCGCGCGCCAACCCCGACGGCTACACCGTGCTGATGGGGACGATCGCGGCGCTCGCCATCAATCCCAGCCTCTACGGCAAACTGCCCTTCGATCCGATCAGGGATTTCTCGCCGGTGACGCTGGCAGTGGACTCGACCAACGTGCTGGTGCTGCACCCGTCGGTTCCCGTCAAGTCGGTGAAGGAAATGATTGCGCTCGCCAAGAGCAAGTCGCTCAACGGCGGCTCTTCGGGCGTCGGCGGCACCGGACATCTCGCGCTCGAGTTGTTCAACACCATGGCCGGGACCAAGATCGTGCACGTGCCGTACAAGGGCGGCGGGCCGGCGATGATAGACCTCGTCGCAGGCAACATACAGCTCGTGTTCGCCACGGCGGCCACCGCCGTGCCGCAGATGAAGGCAGGCAGGATCAAAGGTATCGCGGTAAGCACCGCCAAGCGCTCGGCGCTGTTACCCGATCTGCCGACGGTCGCCGAAGCAGGGCTCCCCGGCTTCGAAGCCAACAACTGGTACGGCGTGCTGGTGCCGGCGAAAACGCCGCGGCCCATCATCAATCGCCTGAACGCGGATGTCACCAGGGTGCTCCACCTGCCGGACGTCAAGCAGTTCCTGTTCAACCAGGGGCTCGATGCCAATCCCGGCACGCCGGAACAGTTCGGCACCTACATCAAGTCCGAAACCGCCAAGTGGGCCAAAGTGGTGAAGGACTCCGGCGCGAAGGCCAACT
>JAHFRO010000199.1:2604-4410 GCA_023266245.1 Betaproteobacteria bacterium
TTCCCGCCGGGCGGGGCAACCGACCTTGTAGCGCGGTTGCTGGCGCCCAGGCTTACCGACGTCTTCAAGCAGCAGATCATCGTGGACAACCGGCCGGGGGCGAACGGCGTGATTGGCGCCGAGCTCGTCGCGAAAGCCCCGCCCGACGGCCACACGCTCCATCTCGGCACGCTGGCAGCGCTGGTTATCACCCCTGCGATCAGCAAGGTGCCGTACGATCCGTTCAAGGACTTCACTCCGATCGCGCGCGTGGTGGCGCTGCAGAACATTTTCATCGTTCACCCCACGCTGCCGGTGCGTACCATGAAGGACCTGATTGCGCTCGCCAAGGCGAGGCCCGGTGCGCTCAATTACGCCACCTCGGGCACCGGCAGCACCGGGCACCTGTCGGGAGAGCTGTTCAAGAGCATGGCCAAGGTGGATATCGTGCACGTCCCGTACAAGGGCGGCGGTCCGGCGCTGATCGACCTCGTCGCGGGGCACGTCGAAATCTTCATTGCCATCGTCTCGACAGCGGTGCCCCAGGTGAAAGCGGGAAGGGCGCGAGCGCTGGCGGTGACCGGCAACAAGCGCGCCGAAGCGCTGCCCGACGTTCCGACGGTGGCCGAGAGCGGCCTCAAAGGCTACGAGTCCACCAACTGGTACTGCCTGGTGGGTCCGCCCAACCTGCCGCGAGCGATCGTGGAGCGCTGGCACAAGGAAATAACCGCGGTGCTCAACCAGCCTGACATCCGCCAGGCCCTGCTCGAGCGCGGCATCGACACCGCGCCCAGCACGCCGGCCGAGCTCACCGCCTACCTGAAGAGCGAAACCGGCAAATGGACGAAGGTGGTCCGGGACGCGGGTGTCAAGGCCGAGTGAGCGGTCGGGACGCCGGGCGGCTGTTCGGAGTATCGGGGCTAGATTGACGGAGGGACACATGAAGGGGATCAAGCATCTGGTGTGCCTGGTGTTGTGTGCCGCGGCATTGCCCGCCGCCGCGCAGGACTATCCTGTGAAGCCGGTGCGCGTCATCATCGGCTTCCCCCCCGGCGCAGCGACCGACTTCGTTGCGCGCCTGATGGCGCCGAAATACACCGAGGCGTTCAAACAGCAGTTCATCGTCGACAACCGGCCGGGCGCCGGCGGCGTTGTTGGCTCGGACCTGGCTGCGAAGGCCGCGCCCGACGGCTATACGCTCCACCTTGCGACGATCGGCTCGCTGGTGATCAGCCCCGCGATCGGCAAGGTGCCGTACGATCCGCTCAGGGACTTCGCGCCGATCTCCCAGGCAGTGGCGCTGCAGAACATCTTCATCGTCCACCCCACCCTGCCCGCCCGCTCCCTCAAGGAGTTGATCGCGCTTGCCAAAGGAAGACCCGGCAAGCTCAACTACGCGTCCCCGGGAGTCGGCAGCGGGGGCCATCTCGCCGGGGAACTGTTCAAGAGCATGGCCAAGGTGGACATGGTGCACGTGCCGTACAAAGGCGGCGGGCCGGCGATCACCGACCTGGTCGCGGGACACATCGAGATCTACGTGGCGGTGATCTCGACCGCCGTGCCGCAGGTGAAGGCCGGTAAGGCGCGCGCGCTCGCGGTCACGGGCACCAGGCGGGCGGCCGCGCTGCCGGACGTTCCCACGGTCGCAGAGACCGGCCTCAAGGGTTACGAAGTGACCACCTGGTTCGGCATGGTGGCACCAGCGAACACGCCGCGAGCGATCCTCGAGCGCCTGCACAAGGAGACGGTTGCGATTCTCAACCTCAAGGATGTGCGCGAGACCCTGCTCGACCGCGGCATCGATGCCGCGCCCAGCACGCCCGAGCA
>JAHFRO010000064.1 GCA_023266245.1 Betaproteobacteria bacterium
CGAAGTCATGTCGGCGTGCCGCGCGCTCGAGGATTCGATGACGGTCGCCTATCTCGGACCGCAGGGCACCTTCAGCCAGGAAGCGGTATCCAGGCACTTCGGCGGGCTCACCGCGACCGTGCCGTGCGCCTCGATCGATGAAGTGTTCCGCCAGGTCGAGACCGGCACCGTCGGTTACGGCATGGTGCCGGTGGAGAACTCGACCGAGGGCGCGGTCGGCCGAACCCTCGACCTGCTGCTTTCCACCCCGGCCAAGATTTGCGGCGAGGTGATGCTGCCGGTGCGCCAGTGCCTGATGGGCCGCACGAAACAACTGCGCGACATCCGCAAGGTCTATTCCCACTCCCAGAGCTTCGCCCAATGCCAGCAATGGCTGGCGCGCCATCTGCACGGCGCGGAACGCGTCGCCGTGGTGAGCAACGCCGAGGCGGCGCGGCTGGCTGCCCGTGAGCGCGGCGCAGCGGCGATCGGTCCGCGGACGGCCGCTTCGCTTTACCGACTCAATCTGCTCGCGCGCAACATCGAGGATGAAGCCAAGAACACGACACGCTTCCTGGTATTGGCGGCGCACGACGCGGCGCCTTCCGGCAACGACAAGACTTCGCTCGTCATGTCCACACGCAATGTTCCGGGCGCGATGCACGAGCTGCTCACCCCGCTCGCAGTCAACCAGGTGAGCATGACCAGGCTCGAGTCCCGGCCCTCGCGTACCGGAATATGGGAGTACGTGTTCTACGTGGACATCGAGGGCCACCAGCAGGACGCCAATGTGGCCCGGGCGCTGGCCGAGCTGAAGCAGAAAGCGTCGTTCCTCAAGAACCTCGGCTCCTATCCCGCGGCTGTCGCCTAACTTGAACGGTGAACAGTGAACAGTGAACGGTGAACAGTAAAACCGTTGGTCGGTCCACAGCATCGCTGCCCACAAACCGTTCACCGATTACCGATCACCGTTTACCACGAAAATGGATATCTGCGACCTCGCTCCCGGCTATATCCGCGCGATCGCGCCGTACCAGCCTGGCAAGCCGATCTCGGAGCTCGCGCGCGAGATGGGAATCGAAGAAGCGAGCATCACCAAGCTCGCTTCCAACGAGAACCCGCTTGGCGTGAGCCCGCTCGCGCAGCGCGCCATCGAGAGGGCGCTTGCCGATCTCGCGCGCTACCCCGACGGCAACGGTTTCGAGCTCAAGCAGGCGCTGGCCGGACGCTATGGGGTGGCGCAGGAGCGCATCGTGCTCGGCAACGGCTCGAATGACGTTCTGGAGATGGCGGCGCGTGCGTTTCTCGCCCCGGGCCTGGAAGCGATCTACTCCCAGCACGCGTTCGCGGTCTATTCGCTGGTGACGCAGGCGATCGGAGCGACCGGCGTCGAAGTGCCGGCAAGGAATTTCGGCCACGATCTCGGAGCGATGCGACGCGCCATCACGCCGAAGACGCGCATGGTGTTCATCGCCAATCCCAACAACCCCACGGGGACGCTGGTGCCGGCGGCGGAGCTGGAAGCGTTCATCGCGGCGCTGCCGAAAGAGGTCGTCGTCGTGCTCGACGAAGCCTACAACGAATACCTGTCCGAGGAGCTCAAGGCCGACAGCATCGGCTGGCTCAAGCGCTTTGCCAATCTCGTCGTGATGCGCACGTTCTCCAAGGTGTACGGGCTGGCGGGACTGCGCGCGGGCTATGCGTTCGCCGATCCTGGCGTCGCCGACCTCATGAACCGGGTGCGCCAGCCGTTCAACGTCAACAGCCTTTCGCTCGCCGCCGCGACCGCGGCCCTCGGCGACCACGAATTCGTGCGCAGGAGCTTCGAGCTCAACCGCACGGGAATGAAGCAGATCACGGACGGCCTCAGAAGGCTCGGCATCGAGTTCATTCCCTCGTTCGGTAACTTCGTGAGCTTCAAGGTGGAAGAGGCGGCGGCGGTGTTCCAGCGGCTGCTGAAGAGGGGGGTCATCGTGCGGCCGATCGCGAGCTATGGCATGCCGCAGTATCTGCGTGTCACGATCGGACTCGAATCGGAAAACGCGCGCTTCCTCGCCGCGCTCAAGCAGGCGCTCGCCGCATGAGTGACGCAGGGAAAAGCTTCACCGCAAAGGACGCGAAGGACGCAAAGGAAGCACGAGAATTTGTGTCCTTGGCGGTTCAAGATCTTTGGTTTTTGAATTTAAGAGGATATGCCCGCTAGGCTCAAGATCGGCAAGCTGGTCGTGATCGGCGTCGGGCTGATCGGCGGCTCCTTCGCGCTCGCGCTGAAGCGTGCGCGCGCGGTGAGACAGGTGGTCGGCGTCGGCCGCACGCGTCGCAATCTGGCCGCCGCGCTCAGGCTCAAGGTGATTGACGAGGTGCAGCACGATCCGGCGCGCGCGGTGCAGGATGCGGACCTGGTGCTGCTCGCCACGCCGGTCGGGCAGATGGCGGCGGTAATGGCGAGCATCGCACCGCACCTTCCGCCGCGGGCGGTGGTGACGGATGCCGGCAGCACCAAGCGTGACGTGATCGCCTGCGCCCGCCGCTTCCTCGGCGGGCATTTCCCGCGCTTTGTGCCGGCGCACCCGGTTGCGGGCACCGAGAACAGCGGAGCGAGCGCGGCGTTCGCGGAGCTCTTTCGCAACCGCTGCGTGATCGTGACGCCGCAGCGGGATACGACGGCGAGTGCCGTAAAGCTGGTGCGCCGCGCCTGGGAAACCTGCGGCGCGCAGATGATGCGGCTCGACGCGCAAGAGCACGACGCGATCTTCGCCGCGGTGAGCCACCTGCCGCACGTGATCGCGTACGCGCTGGTCAGCACGCTGGCCCGGCGCCGCAACGCGGGGCAGCTGTTCGGCTTCTCGGGCGGGGGGCTGCGCGACACCGTGCGCATTGCCGGCAGTTCACCGGAAATGTGGGCCGATATCTGCCTGGCCAACCGGGATGCGCTGCTGGCTGCGCTGCAGGAGTACGAAGACGAGCTCGAGCGGGTGCGCGCCGCCATCGAGAGCGGCGACGGCGCCGTGCTCAAGAGAATGTTCGAGCAGGCGCGCAGCGCGCGTGAGAAGTGGATGGTTAAGAAGTCTTAGCCGCCAAGACGCCAAGGCCGCCAAGAACAACAGGATATTGAACAAGAAATCAAAATGGATCCCAAGCTAATTGGTGTCCTCGGCAAAAAAAGACAGAGAATGAAACCCGGATCTTGTGTTCTCAATTCTTGTTGTCGTTTTCCTTGGCGTTCTTGGCGCCTTGGCGGCTAATTTAGGGTTTTGAATGTCGGTCACGTATCAGGTTGAGGCGGGTGGGGCGCTCACGGGACGCATCCGCGTTCCCAGCGACAAATCCATTTCCCATCGCAGCATCATGCTCGCCTCCCTCGCCGAAGGCGTGTCGCACATTACCGGCTTTCTGGAAGGCGAGGACACGGTTGCAACCATGAACGTGTTCCGTGCCCTCGGCGTGCGCATCGAAGGCTCCCGGCAGGGTAATGTCACCGTCCACGGCGTCGGCCTGCGCGGGCTGGAGGCACCCCCGCGGGTGCTGGACTGCGGCAACGCCGGCACTGCGATGCGCCTGCTCGCGGGATTGCTCGCGGGACAGGCGTTCGACAGCGAGCTGACCGGAGACGACAGCTTGCGGCAGCGTCCCATGAAGCGCGTCGCGGAACCGCTCAACGCCATGGGCGCGCACATCGAAACCGCACAAGGCGGACGCCCCCCGCTCAGGATACGCGGCGCGCGGCAGCTGCGCGGCATCGACTATGCGCTGCCGGTGGCGAGCGCGCAGGTCAAATCGGCGCTGCTACTGGCCGGCCTCTATGCCAGCGGGCGCACCCGTGTCACCGAGCCGGCGCCGACGCGCGATCACACCGAGCGCATGCTGCAGGCTTTCGGCTACGCGGTGGAGAAAAGCGGAAGCACCGTGTGCGTGAGGGGCGGCGGTACGCTCAGGGCGACAGCGATTGAAATTACTGCCGACACCTCTTCCGCGGCGTTCTTCATGGTCGGCGCTTCGATCGCGCCGGGCTCCGACGTAACGCTCGAGCACGTCGGCATCAATCCCACGCGTACCGGCGTCATCGAGATCCTGCGTTTGATGGGTGCGGACCTGCAGGTCCTCAATGAACGCACGGCCGGCGGGGAGCCGGTGGCGGACATCCGGGTGCGCGGGACGGAGCTGCGCGGCATCCAGGTTCCGCGCGAGCTCGCTCCCCTTGCCATTGACGAGTTCCCGGTGCTGTTCATCGCCGCAGCGAATGCAACAGGGAAGACCGTCGTTACCGGCGCCGAAGAGCTGCGTGTAAAGGAATCGGATCGTATCCAGGTCATGGCGGACGGCCTGCAGGTCCTCGGAGTACAAGCCGAACCGACTCCCGATGGCATGCGCATCACCGGCGGACCGTATCGCGGGGGAGTGGTGAACAGCCACGGTGACCACCGTGTGGCGATGGCCTTTGCGATGGCGGCGCTGCGGGCTTCGAGCGCAATCACGATCACGGATTGCGCCAACGTGGCAACTTCATTTCCGGGCTTTGTCGAGCTTGCGCGCTCTGCTGGTCTGAAGATAACGGTTGCTTGAACCACAGAGACACCGAGGCGCGGAGTGGGAAAATGTTGAGTGTTAAGTGCTAAGGTTAATTCATGGTTTCCCAACCGCTGATTCCGGTGATTGCCATCGACGGCCCGTCCGCTTCGGGCAAGGGCACCGTGGCGCAAGGCGTTGCCGCCGCGCTCGGATTTCACTACCTCGACAGCGGCGCGCTCTATCGGACCGTAGCGCTGGCTGCGGTGGAGGCAGGCACTAACCTCGAAAACGAATCAAGACTTTCAAGTATCGCTTTGAATTTAAAAGCAGAGTTTTCTGGAGATACGGTGGTGATTAAGGGCCGCGATGTGACCGATGCGATTCGTACCGAGCGCGTAAGTGAGGCAGCCTCCAGAATTGCCGGCCTCGCGAAAGTCCGGGCGGCACTGCTCGAGCGGCAGCGCGGCTTCCGCCGCCCCCCCGGATTGGTGGCGGAGGGACGTGACATGGGCTCGGTGGTATTCCCCGATGCGGCGCTCAAAGTGTTCCTCACGGCGGGCCCGGAAGAACGCGCCGCACGGCGATATAAACAGTTGATGGGAAAAGGAATGCGTGCTACTATGGCGGCCCTTTTGCAGGAGATCCAGGAACGCGATGCGCGCGACAGCGACCGCTCCGTGGCTCCCCTGCAGAAATGCGCCGATGCCGTCCTGCTCGACACCACCGGCGTTCCGGTGGAAGAGGTCGTGACGCAAGTGCTGGCGCTATACCAGAGAGCACAACAGGTGCCATGAGGCTACCCTCATGGTTTTTTAACGAACCCCGTCGCTGCGACGGGTTTATCTAACACTTTGAATCTGAATGATGAAAACGTCTTCCCCGGCATCCCCGGCAGTAATCACGGAAAACTTCGCCGCGCTCTTTGAGGAAAGTCTCTCCCGCAAGGAAATGCGGGTGGGCGAAGTGATCACCGCCGAGGTGATCCGGGTCGACGACAACTACGTGGTGGTCAATGCCGGGCTCAAATCGGAGAGTTACATCCCGGTAGACGAATTCCGCAACGACCGCGGCGAGATCGAAGCGAAGACGGGCGATTTCGTGAGCGTCGCGATCGAGGCCCTCGAAGACGGTCATGGCGAGACGCGGCTGTCGCGCGATAAAGCGAAGCGGCTCGCGGCGTGGCACGACCTGGAAGAAGCGCTGGAGAAAGGCACCGTGGTGACCGGCGTCATCAACGGCAAGGTCAAGGGCGGGCTCACCGTTACGGTGAACGGCATCCGCGCTTTCCTGCCCGGCTCGCTGGTGGATGTTCGTCCGGTCAAAGACACCACGCCGTACGAGAACAAGCAGATGGAGTTCAAGGTCATCAAGCTCGACCGCAAGCGCAACAACGTGGTGGTGTCGCGTCGTGCCGTGCTCGAGGCCGCCCAGGGCGCCGAGCGCGACGCGTTGCTGGCGAGCCTGCAGGAAGGCTCGGTAGTGAAGGGTGTCGTCAAGAACATCACCGATTATGGGGCGTTCGTGGACCTGGGCGGGATCGACGGGCTGCTGCACATCACCGATCTCGCCTGGCGCCGCGTCAAGCATCCTTCCGAAATCCTCGCCGTGGGCGACGAGGTCGAGGCCAAGGTATTGAAGTTCGACCAGGAGAAGAACCGCGTTTCGCTCGGCATGAAGCAGCTCGGCGAAGACCCCTGGGTCGGGCTGTCGCGCCGCTATCCGCCCGGCACGCGCCTGTTCGGCAAGGTTTCCAACCTCACCGACTACGGCGCGTTCATCGAGATCGAGGCCGGAATCGAGGGCCTGGTGCACGTCTCCGAGATGGACTGGACGAACAAGAACGTGCATCCGTCCAAGGTGGTGCAGCTCGGCGACGAGGTGGAGGTGATGGTGCTCGAGATCGACGAAGAGCGCCGCCGCATCTCCCTCGGCATGAAGCAGTGCATGCCGAACCCGTGGGAAGAGTTTGCCATGAACCACAAGAAGGGCGACAAGGTGAAGGGGCAGATCAAGTCGATCACCGATTTCGGCGTCTTCATCGGGTTGCCCGGCGGCATCGACGGGCTGGTGCACCTCTCCGACCTGTCGTGGTCCAAGCCCGGCGAGGAAGCGGTGCGGGACTACAAGAAGGGCCAGGAAGTGGACACCGTGGTGCTTTCTATCGATGTCGAGCGCGAGCGCATCTCGCTCGGCATCAAGCAGCTCGAAGGCGATCCCTACACCAGCTACATCCAGGCGCACGACAAGAATTCGCTGGTCACCGGCTCCGTGAAGTCGATCGACGCCAAGGGCGCCGTCATCCAGCTCGACACCGACGTCGAGGGCTATCTGCGCGCGTCCGAAGTGGCGCGCGACCGCGTGGAAGACATCCGCACCCGGCTCAAGGAGGGCGACAAGGTGACGACGATGATCATCAACATCGATCGCAAGAACCGCGCCATCAACCTGTCGATCAAGGCCAAGGATCTGGCGGAGGAGGCCGAGGCCATGAAGAAGCTCGCCGAGGACAAACAGGCGGCGACCGGCACCACCAATCTCGGCGCGCTGCTCAAGGCCAAGCTGGATGTAGCCAATACTCAACAATAAGGAAGCATCATGACCAAATCCGAGTTGATCGCGAAGCTCGCGGCGCGCTACCCGCAGCTGGTAGCGAAGGATGCAGAACTCGCGGTAAAGATGATTCTCGACGCAATGGCGAAAAGTCTGGCCCAGGGCCAGCGCATAGAGATCAGGGGCTTCGGCAGTTTCGGCCTCAATTACCGGCCGCCGCGCACCGGGCGCAACCCGAAGTCGGGAGAAAAGGTGCAGGTGCCCGCCAAATACGTTCCGCACTTCAAGGCAGGGAAGGAATTACGCGAACGCGTGGATGTCAAGAAATAACAACGACACACGACTTAGGCATCGTTTGTCTGCGGCGGCATAATCGAAAGATCATGCCGTTTTTTTTGTTCAGAATCCGGATACATACCTATTTCCGGGCCGCTGCGGCGGGTGACAGAGGGAGTCGGCTATGCGCTACCTGCTCTGGGTAATCAAGTTCGTCCTCTTCGTGCTGGTGCTCTCGTTCGCCGTCAAGAACACCGATACGGTGACTGTGCGCTATTATCTGGGCAACGAGTGGCAGGCGCCGTTGATCTTCGTATTGCTGGTGTCCTTCTGTGCCGGGATCGCGGTCGGCATCTTCGCGGGCCTCACACAGGTGTTCCGGCAGCAGCGCGAGATCGCCGCGCTCAAACGCAAGCTGCGTGAAATCAACCACAGAGGCACGGAGATCACAGAGAAAACTGCAAGAGTGATTGAAGGTTGAATTCGTGAAACGCCCATGCTGATTACCTTTGTTGCAAGTGCAGCGGAATTCGAGGGGAACAATAAAACTCTGTATGCTCTGTGTCTCTGTGGTGAAAATTTAGATTCAACAACGCGCGATGGAAATTGAATACTGGTGGCTGCTCGCGTTGCCGCTGTTCTTTGCGCTCGGCTGGCTCGCAGCGCGCATCGATATCAAGCAGCTCCTGTCGGAATCCCGGGCGCTGCCGATGTCGTACTTCAAGGGCCTCAACTTCCTGCTCAACGAGCAGCCGGACAAGGCGATCGAGGCCTTCATCGAGGTGGTCAAGGTCGATCCCCAGACCATCGAGCTGCACTTCGCGCTGGGGAGCTTGTTCCGGCGCCGCGGCGAGGTCGAGCGCGCGATCCGCATGCACCAGAACCTGGTCGAGCGTCCCGATCTCGCGTCCGCGCAGAAGCTGCACGCGCTGTTTGAGCTCGCGCAGGATTACTTCAAGGCCGGGCTGCTCGACCGGGCCGAGGAGCTGTTCCTCAAGCTTGAGGGCACGGCGCATGCCGAGGAGGCGCTCAAATTCCTGCTCGAGATCTACGAGCAGGAAAAGGAGTGGCACAAGACGATCGTCATTGCCGGGAAACTGGAAACGGTGACCGGGCGCTCGCATCAGAAGGAGATCGCCAACTTCTATTGCGAGCTCGCAACCAACGAGATGATGCAGTCGCGCCCGGAGGCGGCGCGCCCGCATCTGGCGGAGGCCCTCGCGCATCACCGGCTATGCGTGCGGGCGAACCTGCTGCTGGGCGACCTCGAGTTCGCCGCGGGCCGGCCGGAGGCGGCGGTCGAGGCCTGGAAACGGATCGAAAGCCAGAACCCGGCCTACCTCGCGCTGGTGGCGGAGCGGCTCTACAACGCGTTCAAGCAGCGCGGCAAGGTCGAGGAGGGGGTCAACCTGATGCGCGGCTATCTCGCCAAGTATCCGTCGCTCGACCTGCTCAACATGGTGTTCCAGGGGACGCTGGAGAGCCAGGGCACCGAGCCGGCGTACCGGCTGGTGCGCGACGAGCTGCGGCGCACCCCGACCCTGCTCGGGCTCGACAAGCTGCTCGAGGCCCAGCTGCTCGAGGCACCGCTCGAGCGCCGCCGCGATCTTGAGCTGATCAAGGAGCTCGTCAACCAGCACACCCGCAGCCTCGCCATGTACAAGTGCGACAACTGCGGCTTCCGCGCCCGCCAGTTCTACTGGCACTGCCCGGCGTGCGCGGCGTGGGAGACCTACTCTCCGCGCCGCACCGAGGAAGCGAAGCTACCGGCATGAGCGATCCGCGCATCATCGTTGCGCTCGATTACCCCGACGCCGCCAGCGCGCTCAAGCTGGCGGCGCGCCTCGATCCCAAGCTGTCCCGGCTGAAGATCGGCAATGAGCTCTACACTGCGGCCGGCCCCGCTCTGGTTGAAAAACTCCGGCAATCCGGCTTCGCTATCTTCCTCGACCTCAAATACCACGACATTCCGAATACGGTCACCGCGGCCTGCGACGCGGCGGCGGAGCTTGGGGTATGGATGGTGAACGTGCACGCGCTCGGCGGGCGCGCCATGATGGCCGCCGCGCGCGAGGCGCTGGCGCGCCGCAAGGCGGCGCCCAAACTCGTCGCAGTGACCCTGCTTACGAGCATCGGCGCCGCTGACATGGAGGAAATTGGACTTGCCGGCGTCCCTCAGGAGGCCGTCGTAAGGCTTGCGAGGCTCGCGCAAGCCTGCGGTCTCGACGGTGTGGTGTGTTCGGCGCAGGAGGCAGGGACGTTGCGCCGGCAATGCGGGAAACCATTCTGCCTGGTGACACCCGGTATCCGTCCGGCGGGGGCCGCTCGGGATGACCAGCAGCGCGTTGCCACGCCGCGCCAGGCGATCGCCAACGGCGCGGACTATCTCGTCATCGGCCGGCCCATCACGCGTGCCGCCGATCCCCTCGCGGCCGTGCGCAAGATAAGCGAGGAGATCGCGCAGTGAGAACAAGGATGCGCGGCGCTACAATGGGAGCCTGTTCCAGAAGGATGAAAGCAGAATGATGAAGGCAGAAGGCAAAAGGAGGAAGGGAAGTTTCGCGGTGCAGCGCACCGGGAAATCATCCTTCATCCCTCATCCCTCATCCCTCAAAAAGGCTCGCGTGCTGGTGGTGGGTGACGCCATGCTCGACCGTTACTGGTTCGGCGAGGTCGGGCGCATCTCTCCCGAGGCGCCGGTACCCATCGTCAAGATCGAAAAGGTGGACGAGCGGCCGGGAGGCGCAGCCAATGTCGCGCGCAATGCGGCGGCGCTGGGCGCCCAGGTGAGCCTGCTCTCCGTGATCGGGATGGATGAAGCAGGCACGCGGCTCAAGCGCCTGCTCAGGAAAGAGCGCATCGAAGCGCAGCTGCACCGCGATCGCAGCATCACGACCACCGTCAAGCTGCGCATCATCGGGCGGCACCAGCAGCTGCTGCGGGCGGACTTCGAGACCCTGCCCGGCCACGAAGTCCTCGCCTCGAAGCTGCGCAACTTCGGCGAGATGCTGCGCCAGGCGGACGTCGTGATTCTGTCCGATTACGGCAAGGGCGGCCTCACGCACATCGCCAGGATGATCGGCATGGCGCGCCGCGCCGGCAAGCCCGTATTGGTTGATCCCAAAGGCGAGGACTATTCGCGCTATCGCGGCGCAACCGTCGTCACGCCGAACCGCGCCGAGTTCCGGCAGGTGTCAGGCCCCTGGAAGAACGAGCGCGAGTTCACCGAACGCGCCCAGCGGCTGCGGCGCAAGCTCAAGGTCGAGGCGCTGCTGATCACGCGCAGCGAAGAAGGCATGACGCTCTTCCAGGACGGCACGCGGCTCCACGTTGCCGCGCAGGCGCGCGAAGTGTACGACGTCAGCGGCGCGGGGGATACCGTGATCGCCACGCTGGGGGTGGCGCTCGCAAGCGGTGCGCGTATGACGGAGGCGGTGCGGCTCGCCAACCGCGCCGCCGGCATCGTGGTCGGCAAGTTCGGCACCGCCGTGGTACGCCCCGAAGAGCTCTTCGGGAGGGATGAGGGCGGAGGGCGGAGGGATGAATAAGCCAAGGATGAAGGCAGAAGGCGGAAAGATGAAGGAAAAGCTTGCAGGAACCGGTTTGCGGTTTTCCTCATCCTTCATCCCTCATCCCTCATCCCTTAATACATGGAGCGTCAGCGCATGTATTACGTTGTGACCGGAGCGGCAGGTTTCATCGGCTCCAACCTCGTAAAGGCGCTCAACGAGCGCGGGGTGACCGACATCATCGCCGTGGACGATCTCAAGCACGGCGAGAAGTTCGTCAACCTCGTCGACTGCGAAATCGCCGACTATCTGGACAAGGACGAGTTTGTCGAGAAGCTCGAAGAGGGGGGGTTCGACGGCGCGCTCGGCGCGATCCTGCACCAGGGTGCTTGCTCGGACACGACCGAGACCGACGGCCGCTACCTGATGGAGAACAACTACCGCTACTCGCAGCAGCTGCTCGACTACTGCATCGGCGACGAAGTGCATTTCATCTACGCCTCCTCCGCCGCGATCTACGGCGCGAGCCGCGAGTTCCGCGAAGCGCGCGAGTGCGAGATGCCGCTCAACATCTACGGCTACTCCAAGTTCCTGCTCGACCAGCTGGTGCGGCGGCGCTTCGAGGAGCGCACCGCCCAGATCGTGGGGCTGCGCTATTTCAACGTCTATGGGGAGCGCGAGCAGCACAAGGGGCGCATGGCCTCGGCGGCGTTCCACTTTTTCAACCAGTACCGCGGCGCGGACCACGTGCGGTTGTTCACCGGCAGCGGCGGCTACGGCGACGGCGAGCAGCGCCGCGATTTCGTGTCGGTGGAGGACTGCGTCAGGGTCAACCTGTTCTTCCTCGACCACGCGGAACAGTCGGGCATCTTCAACGTCGGCACCGGCGCCGCGCAGAGCTTCAACGAGGTGGCGGTCGCCACCGTCAATGCCTGCCGCAAGGCGCGCGGCGAGACGCCGCTCACGCTCGCCGCGATGCGCGAGCGCGGCGTCATCCAGTACATTCCCTTCCCGGAAGACCTCAAGGGCAGGTACCAGAGCTACACCCAGGCCGACCTCTCGGCGCTGCGCGCCGTCGGCTATGACACGCCGTTCCTGACCGTGGAACAGGGCGTGGTGCGCTACTGTCAGAAGTTGTTACAGAAGGTGTCGGGGTAAACCGCGCGATCGTCCCATGCGTTGATCCGCGAAGGCGTCGCGCAAACGCCTGATACAAGCATGGTTTTGCGCGCTGAACCCGCCGTATGCATCGGTTATCATACGGTCATGGACACCCGTTCCCTTCCGGTCTTCAAGACGCTCGAAGATTTCGTCGGCAACACGCCGCTGGTCAGGCTCAAGCGGCTTCCGGGGAAGACCAGCAACACGCTGCTGGCCAAGCTCGAGGGCGACAATCCCGCGGGCTCGGTAAAGGACCGGCCGGCGCTGTCCATGATCCAGCGCGCGCAGGAGCGCGGCGACATCAAGCCGGGCGACACCTTGATCGAGCCCACCAGCGGCAACACCGGCATTGCGCTCGCCATGGCGGCGGCGATGATGGGCTATCGCATGATCCTGGTGATGCCCGAGCACCTGTCGCTGGAGCGGCGCCAGAGCATGGCGGCGTTCGGCGCCGAGATCATCCTTACCCCGAAGGAAGGCGGCATGGAGATGGCGCGCGACGTCGCCGAGAAAATGCGCGACGAGGGCAAGGGCGTGATCCTCGACCAGTTCGCCAACCCCGACAACCCGCTGTCGCATTACGAGGGTACCGGCCCGGAGATCTGGCGCGACACCCAGGGAAAAATCACCCACTTCGTCTCCAGCATGGGCACCACCGGCACCATCATGGGCTGCTCGCGCTTCTTCAAGGAGAAGAATCCGAAGATCCAGATCATCGGCTGCCAGCCCACGGAAGGGTCGCAAATCCCCGGCATCCGCAAGTGGCCGCCGAAGTACCTGCCGAAAATCTGCGACTGGAAGCGGGTGGACCGCGTGATCGAGGTGTCGCAGGCCGACGCCGAGGAGATGACGCGGCGCCTCGCGCGCGAGGAAGGCATCTTCGCCGGCAT
>JAHFRO010000022.1:0-27934 GCA_023266245.1 Betaproteobacteria bacterium
CTCGCGCGAGGTAAAGCCAGGTCTCGACCACCGTGTCGGGGTTGAGCGACAGGCTCTCGATGCCCTCCTCCATCAGCCACTTCGCCAGATCGGGGTGGTCGGACGGTCCCTGACCGCAGATGCCGACGTACTTGCCGGCCTTGCGGCACGCCTGGATCGCGAGATGCAGCATCTGTTTCACCGCCGGATCGCGCTCGTCAAACGCGTCGGCAACCAGGCCCGAGTCGCGGTCGAGCGCGAGCGTCATCTGCGTCAGATCGTTGGAACCGATGGAGAAGCCGTCGAAGTGCTCGAGGAACTGGTCAGCCAGAATCGCGTTGGACGGAATCTCGCACATCATGATGATCTTGAGCCCGTTTTCGCCGCGCCTGAGCCCGTTCGCCGCCAGCAATTCGATCACCTTCTTTGCTTCCTCCAGGGTGCGCACGAACGGCACCATGATCTCGATGTTGGTCAGCCCCATCTCGCCGCGGACCTTCCTCAGCGCCCGGCACTCGAGCTCGAAGCAGTCACGAAACGAGGCTGCGAGATAGCGGGAAGTGCCGCGGAAACCCAGCATCGGGTTTTCCTCGCGGGGCTCGTACCGGGCGCCGCCCGCCAGGCTCGAATACTCGTTCGACTTGAAGTCGGAGAGCCGGACGATCACCGGCTTGGGCCAGAATGCCGCCCCCAGCGTGGCGACGCCTTCGGCCAGCTTCTCGACATAGAACGTCACCGGATCCGGGTAGCCCGTGCTGTGCTGCTCCACCGCAACCTTGATGTCCATCGGCACGTCGGGATAGGCGAGCACCGCCTTGGGGTGCACGCCGATCATGCGCGCGATGATGAACTCGAGCCGGGCCAGCCCAACGCCTTCGTTGGGCAGGCGCTGAAACTCGAAGGCCAGCTCCGGATTGCCGATGTTCATCGTGATTTTCACCGGCGGCTTCGGCATGCCGGAAAGCGACAAGTCGATGATCTCGGCTTCGAGTATCCCTCTGTAGATGAAACCGGTGTCGCCCTCCGCGCAGGATACCGTGACAGGGCGGCCGTCCTTCAGTACCTGGGTGGCGTCGCCGCAGCCAACCACCGCGGGGATGCCGAGTTCACGCGCGATGATGGCGGCGTGGCAGGTACGCCCGCCGCGATTGGTGACGATCGCCGCGGCGCGTTTCATCACCGGTTCCCAGTCGGGATCGGTCATGTCGGTGACCAGCACGTCGCCCTGCTGCACGCGCGACATCTCGGGCGCGCCCCTGATCAGCCGTACCGGTCCGCTGCCGATGCGCTGGCCGATGGCGCGCCCGGAGGTGAGTATTTCGGCGCGTTCCTTGAGGCGGTAGCGGCGCAGCACGTCCACCTTGGTGTGGGCTTGCACCGTTTCGGGGCGAGCCTGCAGGATGTAGAGCTGGCCGTCGATACCGTCCTTGCCCCACTCGATGTCCATCGGCCGGCCGTAATGGCTCTCGATCACCAGCGCGTAACGCGCCAGTTGTTCAACCTCGGCGTCCGTGATCGAAAAGCGATGGCGTTCGCCCTCGGGGACCTCCACTGTCTTCACCGACCGGCCTGCGGCGCGCGCTTCGGCATAGACCATTTTCACCGCCTTGGTGCCGAGACCGCGGCGCAGGATCGCGGGCCTGCCTTCCTTGAGCCCGCGCTTGTAGACATAGAACTCATCCGGGTTGACCTGTCCCTGCACCACGGTTTCTCCGAGCCCGTAGGACGAGGTGAGGAACACCACCTGGTCGAACCCCGATTCGGTGTCGAGCGTGAACATCACCCCGCTCGCGCCCAGGTCGCTGCGCACCATGCGCTGGATACCGGCGGAGAGGGCTACCCCGTCGTGGGCGTAGCCCCTGTGCACGCGGTATGAAATGGCGCGGTCATTGTAGAGCGAGGCGAACACGTGCTTCATCGCGTCCAGCAGGTTCTCCAGCCCGTGCACGTTGAGAAAGGTCTCCTGCTGGCCGGCGAAGGATGCATCCGGCAAGTCCTCGGCGGTGGCGGAGGAACGCACCGCAAACGAGACTTCCGCCCCAGAAGCGGCGGCCAGTCTTTGATAGGCTGTCGCGATCTCCTGCTTGAGCTGCGGGTAGAATTCCTGCGCGACGACCCAGCGGCGGATCTCCTTCCCCGCCGCGGCCAGCGCTGCGACGTCGTCCACGTCGAGTTTGCCGAGCCGCTGCGCGATGCGTTTGCCCAGCCCGCCCTGTGCGAGGAATTCGCGGTAGGCCTGGGCCGTGGTGGCGAAGCCGCCGGGGACCCGCACGCCGGCGCCGGCGAGCCGGCTGATCATCTCTCCGAGCGACGCGTTCTTGCCGCCGACGCTCATCACATCGCTCATGCGCAGCGTGGCGAGATCCAGAACCAGGGGAGTTGCTGCCATTGCAGGGAGCTGTCTGAATTGTGCTGGTTGAAGAAACGCGATATTTTACCGGTAAACCCCTTCGTGAGCAGTACGCATGATGCAGAAACGCACCGCGTTCTTCGTGTCCGACCGCACCGGCATCACCGCGGAGATGCTGGGCCATAGCCTGCTTACGCAGTTCGACGACATACGCTTCAATGAAGTGACGCTGCCCTTTGTGGACTCGGTCGAAAAAGCGCGCGATGCGGTGAAACAGATCAACGAACAGGGGGTGGCGGACGGGATACGCCCGCTCGTCATCAGCACGCTCGCCAGAACCGAGATCGCGCAGGCCATGGGACAGGCCAATGCATTGTTTCTGGACTGCTTCGAGATCTTCATCGCGCCGCTCGAGCGCGAGCTAGGGCTGAAGGCCTCCCATGCGGTGGGGCGATCCCACAGCGTCTCCGACTTCGTCAACTACCACCACCGCATCGAATCGGTCAATTACACGCTGGCGCATGACGACGGTGTTTCCACGCGAGACCTGTCGGAGTCCGACGTCATCCTGGTAGGGATCTCGCGCTGCGGCAAGACGCCGACCTGCCTCTACCTCGCGATGCAGTTCGGTATCCGCGCCGCCAATTACCCGCTGATCCCGGAGGACTTCAGCAGCATGCAGCTGCCGGCCCAGTTGCGGCCGCTGCGCGGCAGGCTCTACGGGCTTACCATCAGGCCGGAACGGCTGCAGCAGGTCCGCAACGAACGCCGACCGGGCAGTAAATACGCCACGCTCGCCAATTGCGAGTTCGAGGTGCGGGAAGCCGAGGCACTGATGCGCCAGGAAGGTATCTCTTATCTCGATGCGACCAGCAAATCTGTGGAAGAGCTCGCCACCACTATCCTCCAAGAAGCCAAGCTGGTGAGGCGGATCTACTGATCAATGATCATTCCGCATTTTCTTGAGCTGCCTGACCCGTTCGAACAGGCACACGGCGGCGGCGGCCGCGACATTGAGAGACTCGGCTTTCCCGGGCATCGGAATCGAAACCATGGCGTCCGCGGCCTTTACCAGGCCGGAAGTGATCCCGCCGCCTTCGTTCCCGAACACCAGCGCAAGCTTTCCCGTCAGATCGGTGTCGAACACCGATTGCGATGCACGCTGGCTGGTTGCAACCAACCTGCCCGCGAAGGCGCGTGCTGCCGCATGCAGGTCGACCTGCTCGTAGATACGAAGCGTGAAATGCGCGCCCATCCCCGCCCGCAGCACGCGCGGCGACCAGGCATGCACCGAGTCCTTTGACAGCAGCACATGCCTGACGTCTGACGCTGCGCACGAGCGCAGGATGGAACCGAGGTTCCCCGGATCCTGCAGATCCTCCAGCATGACACAGACATCCATTTCCTGCGGTACGGGTTGCGGGCGCGGCGTTCGAACGACTGCCATGATGCCTGTCGGCGTAACCACGGAAGAAAGTCTCTTAAACAACGCGTCGCCCAGCAGAACGGTCTCCACCCGCCCCATCCTGCCTAACAGCGCCCGCACTTCCGGATTCGTCAGGCCGGGGCGGCTGACTGCCACCTGTTCCGGCAACCCGACATGCTCGCGGTAGGCGGCAACCAGATGAACGCCATCGAGTACCGACAGGCCTGATTTCTTTCGTTCCTGGGACGATTGCGTGAGTCGGTGCAGCGCCTTGAAGCGCGGATTGTCGGCGGAACCGATCTGTTTCATGTTGCGCAGGTACGAAAACCGGCGAACACGTCGCGCCGGTCGGGAGTATAGAAGTTGCGCCAGGTGTTGCGCAGCAGGCCGGCGCGCGTGGCGTAGCACCCGCCGCGCAGCACTTTATGGTCGCCGAACCAGGGCTCGGAATATTCCCCGTAGGGATCGCGCACGAACCCCGGATACGGCCCGAACCAGTCCGCAGTCCATTCCCAGGCATTGCCGAACATCTGCCGGCAGCCCCAGCCGCTGTCCCCCTGCGGGAACGCCGCAACATCGGTGCAGGCGTTGAATACGCCAAACAGGTTGCCGCGCTCCGGCGACGGCTCTGTCCCGCCCCAGGGATAGCGCCGCTTCTCGGGCGACCCCGGCGCGGTCGCCGCTGCGAATTCCCATTCAGCCTCGGTCGGCAGCCGCCGTCCCGCCCAGCGGCAATAGGCGGCGGCTTCGTACCAGTTGACATGGATCACCGGCGCATCCGCCGGCAGCGGCCGGATTTCATCGTAGACACGCTGCATCCAGCCGCTTTCGTGCTTGAGCCAGTACCGGGGAGCGTCTGCGTCCATCTGCTCCCGCCACCGTCTTCCCTCCCCGCTCCACAGCTCGCGCCTAAGGTAACCGTCGTCCGCGACGAAGGCCGCGAATTCGGCATGAGTAACCGGGGCGCGCGCGATGCGGAACGGCTTGACCCTTACGGGATGCGCCCACTTTTCGTTGTCGAACACGAAGCCACCTTCATCCGGAGCAGCACCCAGCATGAATTCCCCGCCTTCGACCTTGACGTCCCCCGGCCACGGTCCTGCCGCAGCCGGTCGCTGCACTCCGGTGCCGGTGTTCGGCGGGCCATAACCCAGTGACTGCCGAGTATAGGTGAAGGCCTCGCAGTGCATTTCCTCGTGAAACGCCGCGAGCTGCACGAAATACCTCAGGTGGTCGGTCGCCTCCTCGCGCTCGAGGCGCTCGAGCACGCCCTGCAGTACGCGATCCAGATAGCCCAGCATGGCGTCAAAGTCCGGCAGCGGCAGTGTCCAGCGCGCATCGTGCGGCACGATGGCCGAGTCGTACAGCACATCGGCATTCGGAAGCAGCGACGGCGCGGGCTCCGCGCCCGGGTGGTGACGCAGACACCAGAGTTCCTGAAACCAGCCGAGATGGCCGATCTCCCACAGCGGTGGGTTGACGATCGTGAGCCGTGGGCCGAGCAGTTGCCCGCCCGTGAGGTCCCGCGACAGCATCAGCGTGCGTGCGCGCGCATCGAGCAGCATGTGGCGCAGCGTGGCGGCATCCGGTTGTTGCTTTGACATCGTCATCGGCTGTCGTGCGACAATCTGGCCAAGTTTAACGTGAACAACCTGACGTGAAAATCGTCATCGTCACGCCGGCCGCGGCGCACTCGCGTCACGGCAACCGCAATACCGCGGCGCGCTGGGCCGCGTTGCTGCGGCAGCTTGGTCACCGCGTCACGGTGCAGGTTGCGTGGGACGAGGCCGCCGCCGATGTCATGATCGCCCTGCACGCGCGCCGCAGCCACGAATCGGTGAAGCGCTTCGCGCTTGCCCATCCACGACGCCCGCTGATACTGACGCTGACCGGAACCGACCTCTACCGCGACATCCGCTTTGACGCCGATGCCCGGGAGTCGATGCGGCTCGCCACGCGCATGATCGTGCTGCAGGAAATGGGGCTCGCCGAACTCCCGGTCCCGCTGCGCGCCAAGACGCGCGTCATCTATCAGTCCACCCGCCGGATTGCGCCGCAGCCACCGCTCAAGAGCTGCTTCGAAGTCGTGGTCAGCGGGCACCTGCGCGAAGAAAAGGACCCGTTCCGTGCCACCGCGGCGCTCGTTTATTTGCCGGAACACAGCCGTATTCGCGTGACCCACATCGGCGGCGCCATGAGCCCGGAGATGGCAGAGACCGCACGCGCGTGGGCAGCGCGCGATCCGCGCTATCATTGGCTGGGAGAAGTGGCGCACGGAAAAGCGCTGCAGATTCTGGCGCGCAGCCGCGTGATGGTAATCAGCTCGCGCATGGAAGGCGGGGCCAACGTCGTTTCCGAAGCGCTCGCCGCCGGCGTGCCGGTCATCGCCTCCCGCATTTCGGGAAACATCGGAATGCTCGGCAAGCACTACGCCGGCTACTATCCGCTCGAGGACGAACGGGCGCTGGCGCGCCTGCTGTGGCGCGCCGAAAGCGATCCCGCGTTTTACCGTAAGCTCAAGACTCAGTGCCGGCAACGGCGCGTACGGGTGGCTCCGCGCCGCGAGCGCGACGGCCTGAAACGGCTGCTCGCCGAAGTGGTCTAGCGCGCCGCGCGTAAACCGCTTTCCAGCAATGCGCGCACCGGAGCGAAGCTGCGCCGGTGCACGGCCGAGACCCCATGCGCGCGCAGCGCCGCCAGGTGCGTGATGGTGGGATAACCCTTGTGGCGGTCGAAGCCGTACTGGGGGTGGAGCCGGTGCAGCGCCACCATCTCGGCGTCGCGCGCCACCTTGGCCAGTATCGAGGCTGCCGCAATCACCGCGACCGTGGCATCGCCCCTGACGACCGCCCGCACTGGCACGCTCAATTGCGGCCGGTGCACGCCATCCACCAGCACCCGCTGCGGCGTCACCGCCAGTCGCTCCACGGCGCGGCGCATGGCGAGCAGGCTGGCCTGCAGGATATTGAGCGCATCGATTTCCTCGACGCTCGCGCTTGCCACCGACCAGGCCGTGGCACATGACCGGATTTCCCGCGCCAGCGCCTCGCGCCGGCGCGGCGTGAGCTGCTTGGAGTCGGCAAGCCCCGGGATGGGCCTGCCGGGATCGAGGATGACGGCGGCGGCGAATACCGGCCCCGCGAGCGGCCCCCGCCCCGCTTCGTCCACCCCGCAGATGAACGTCACGGCGCGGCCCCGGTTCGTATCAGCGGCAGCAGCGCCGCGACCGTGCGCTCGGCGCAGTTCTGCCGCAACTCCTGCGCCATGACGGCAAAGCGCGCCTCGAGCCGGGTGCGTACCGTGTTGTCGAACAGCAGGTTAAGCACGGCTTGCGACAGGTTGTCCGGCGTGGCCTCATCCTGCAGGAACTCCGGCACGATGAACTCCCCGGCCAGGATGTTGGGCAGCCCGACGTACGGCTGGTAGCGGCGGTTATTGATGATCCACCAGGATGCAGACGGCATGCGATAGGTGATGACCATCGGGCGTCCGATCAGCGCCGCCTCCAGCGTCGCCGTTCCCGATGCCGCGAGCACCACATCGGCAGCGGCCATCGCTTCATGGGCGTGGCCGAACAGCACCGTCAGGTTGAGCTCCCCCGTCTGGCGGCGGTAGAGAGCGGACTCGAACAGCTCCCGCGTGGCACGGCTTACCAGCGGCACCAGGAAGAGGACCTCCGGCACGATCGCAGCGATCTGCGTCGCGGTTTCTACGAACAGACCGGCCATCTGCTCGAGCTCGCTCACCCGGCTGCCCGGCAGCAGGGTAATCACCTTGGCCGCCGCCGGCAGCCGCAACTGTTCGCGCATCGCGACACGGTCGGGAAAACCCGCCAGCATGTCAGCGAGCGGATGCCCGACGTAAGCAACCGGCACGCCGGCCTGCTCGTAGAGCGCCGCCTCGAATGGAAATACCACCAGCATCTTGGATACCGCGCGCTTGATCTTGCGCACGCGCCCGCCGCGCCACGCCCAGATCGAGGGACTCACGTAGTGCGCGGTGGGAATGCCGGCCGATCTCAGCTTCGCCTCGAGATCGAGGTTGAAGTCCGGGGCGTCCACGCCGATGAACAGCGCGGGCGGCTCCTTCAGGAAGCGCGCCGCAAGCCGCCGCCGAATGCCGATGATCCCGAAGTAGTGGCGCAGCACCTCGACATAGCCGCGCACCGCCAGCTTCTCCAGCGGATACAGCACCTCCATGCCCGCGGCCTGCATGCGCGGCCCGCCGATGCCGGTGAAGCACGCACGCGGCAGATGCTCGCGCAGCGCCTGGATGAGATGCGAACCGAGCAAATCACCGGAAGCCTCACCCGCGACCACGCCGATGGTGAGCGGTGCGCCAGACATCGCTAGCGGATGATGCCCCGGGCGGAGCTCGTCAGGAAATCGAGGAGAACCCGGACCTCCGGACAGTCCCCGACCTGACGCGCGAGTTCCCGTTTGGCCTGGTCGAGCGTGTGTCCCGCCTTGTACAGCGTCTTGTAGGCGCGCTTGATCTTGGTGATGGTGGCGGGCCCGAATCCGCGCCGCTTCAGGCCTTCGATATTGACGCCGTAGGGCCGCGCCGAATTGCCCGAGGCGGTGACAAATGGCGGGATGTCCTGCAGCACGATGGTGCCCATTGCCGTGATGCTGTGGGCGCCGATGTGACAGAACTGGTGCACGACGGTGAAGCCGCCGAGAATCGCATAATCCCCCACGCGCACGTGTCCGGCGAGCTGCGCGTTGTTGGCAAATACGGTATGACTGCCGATCTGGCAGTCGTGGGCGAGGTGCACGTAGGCCATGATCCAGTTGTTGCTGCCGACGCGGGTGACGCCGGCGTCCTGCGCCGTGCCGCAGTTGAAGGTGCAGAATTCGCGGATGGTGTTGTTGTCCCCGATCTCGAGCCGCGTGACTTCCCCGCTGTACTTCTTGTCCTGCGGTATCTCGCCGAGCGAGGCAAACTGGTAAATGCGGTTGTTCGCGCCAATGCGGGTGTGACCGGTGATCACGGTGTGCGGCCCGATCCGGCAGCCCGGACCGATCTCCACGTGAGGGCCAATCACGGCATAGGGTCCGATTTCGACATCCGGGGCGATGTTCGCCCCCGGGTACACGATCGCAGTGGTATGGATCATGTCATCCGCACGGTGGTCGGTGCGCAACAAGCGCTGTGGCATGGCGCACGACTCGCCGGTTCAGTCGCCGTTCTTGACGTCATCGATCGAGCGAATGGTGCACATCAGCTCGGCTTCAGTGACGACGGCATCGTTTACCCGCGCCGTGCCGCTGAATATCCACATGCTGCGCGCGTGGCGTTTGAGCTCTACCTCGAGCGTGAGCGTGTCACCGGGCCCGACCGGCCGCTTGAAGCGAGCGCGATCGATGCCCACGAAGTAATACACCCGCTTGTCGTCGGCCTTGTGGCCCATGGTGCGGAACGACAGGATGGCGGCCGCCTGTGCCAGCGCCTCGATGATGAGCACCCCGGGCATGACCGGATGGTGCGGAAAGTGCCCGCTGAAAAACGGCTCGTTGATGGTTACGTTCTTGACCGCGCTAAGGCTCTTTCCCGGCTCGCAGGACAGCACGCGATCGATCAGCAGGAAGGGGTAGCGGTGCGGCAGGTACTCGAGAACCTCGTGGATATCCATGCTGCTCAAGGCTTTCTCCTTTTCGGCTGCGCCGGCTTTTTTTCCAATGCGCGGACACGCTGCACCAGCTTATTCAGGTGCCGCAGCTGCGCCGCGTTCTTGCGCCACTCGCCGTGCGGCTCGAAAGCATAGGCGCCGGTATAGGTTCCCGGCCGGTCGATCGACTTGGTGATCAGGGTGAATGCCGAGATCACCACGTGGTCGACGAGAGTGAGGTGCCCGGAGATGCCGGAGGCACCGCCGATCCTGCAGTAACGGCCGATCTTCGTGCTGCCGGCAATGGCGGCGCAGCCGGCGATCGCGGTATGAGCCCCGATACGCACGTTGTGGGCAATCTGGATCTGGTTGTCGAGCTTTGCCCCTTCCTCAATCACCGTATCGTCGAGCGCGCCGCGGTCGACGGTGGTGTTGGCGCCGATTTCCACATCGTTCCCAATCATCACGCGCCCGATCTGCGGCACCTTGAGCCAGCGGCCCTCTTCCATGGCGATGCCGAAGCCGTCGGCGCCGATCACCACGCCCGAGTGCAGCATGACGCGGTCGCCGATCACGCAGCCGTGGTAAACGGTAACATGGGGAAACAGTCGGGTATGGGTCCCGATCACTACCTCATCGCCTACATAGCAGCCGGCCCCGATCACGCTGCCCTCCTCGATCCGGGCGCTGCGGCCGATGACCACGTAAGGACCGATTTCGACGCTCTCCGCGATCGCCGCCGAGCTGTCGATAACGGCAGTGGCATGCACGCCAGGCTGCGGCGGGCGTAACGGATTGAACAGCGTCGACACGCGCGCGAAATAGGCGTAGGGATTGGCGCAAACGATGCGCGGGAGCCGTGTCGCGGACAGCGCCGATTCGCTCACGATCACCGCGCGCGCGCGCGTGGTCCTGAGTTGCGGCAGGTAGCGATCATTGGCGAGGAAGGTGATGGTGTCGGGAGTAGCGCTCTCCAGCGTGGCGACCTGGCGCACCCGGATCTCCGGATCGCCCGCGATCTCACCGCCGAAGCGTTCGGCGATCTCGCGCAGGCTGTAGGATGTACGTTCGCTGCGTGTCATGACCGCGAAACCGAAGATTCCGCCCGCCCCGCGCCCATGAGGCGAGCGTGATCGCCGCGGCGTCACAGGCTGCCCTATTTGCCTTCGGCGAGCGCCTTGAGCACCTTGTCCGTAATGTCGATGCGCGAGCTGCGGTAAACCGCTTCCTGCAGGATGAGGTCGAACTTATCTGCATCCGCGATCTGCTTGATGACGCGGTCGGCGCGCTCGAAAAGTGCGGCGAGCTCCTGATTGCGGCGCATGTTGAGATCCTCGCGGTACTCGCGCTGCATGCGCTGGAAGTCCACGCTCATACGCGCCAGCTCCTGTTCCTTGGCCCGGCGGTCGCTTTCGCTCAGGGTGACCGCCTCCTTCTCGAGCTGGCTCTGCAGCGCCTTGATCTGGGCCTCCCGGCGCTGCAACTCCTGCGCGCGCGGAGCGAATTCCTTTTCCAGCTGCTTGCTGGCGCGCTCGGCCGGCACCGACTCGCGGCGGATGCGCTCCACGTCCACAAACCCGATTTTGAAGTCTGCTGCCTCGACCGCCGCGACGCCGAACAACAACGCCAGGGCAACGAACGTTGAGTATAAACGCTTCAATGTGCTCTCCTTGCAATTAGCCGATCGCCCATTCCTCAAGGCGATGCGTTCCGGAATTAAAACACGCCTCCGAAAGTAAACTGGAATGTCTGTGTCCTGTCACCAGGCCGCTCCCGCAGCGGCTTGGCCGCGCTCACCTTGAGCGGACCGAACGGCGAAACCCACAACACCGACATCCCTGCCGAATACCGCAGGTCATCGCCATTGTACGTTTCGCCTACCATTGCCGTGTCGAAAAAGGCGCTCACTCTTACCGACCGGTCGTTCTCCAGGCCCGGGAACGGGAATAATAGCTCAGCATTGCCGAGCAGCTTGCGGCTGCCGCCGCGCGGATCGTTGTTGCTATCCTTCGGGCCAATAGTATATGCCTTGAAGCCGCGCACCGAGCTCACGCCCCCCGCGTAAAAGTTCTTGAAGAACGGCAACGGCTTACCACCGTAGCCGTCGCCATAACCGGCTTCGCCATTGACCATGAAGGTGAGATTACGCGTCAGCGGAAAGTAGCGCTGGTACTGGTAGGAGAGCTTGTAGTATTTCAGGGTTCCGGCCGGCAGGCTGGTCTCGCCGCTGGCTCTCTGGAGCGTTCCCCGGGTGGGATAGATCAGGCTGTCGCGCCCGTCGCGCGTCCAGCCGGCGGTCAGGAACGCGCTGGAATTTCTCGACCCGAAAGTAGAAACATAGTCCCGGTAGAGCAGCGGGCTATCAGGAAAAGTCGTGATATTGGTAGCTTCATAGCCGATCCCGTACTGGATAGTGTCGATTTCGGACACCGGCACGCCCAGGCGGAAGTGTCCGCCCTTGGTCTTGGTCTGGTAGCGCCCGAGCTGGTTGGACGACGGATCGACCACCCGGTAATAGAGGTCAAAACCGCGACTGACGCCGTCCACCGTGTAATACGGATCGGTATACGACAGCGAGTAAGTCGTGTTGATCTTGCTGGTATTGACCTGCGCAGCGACGTGCTGGCCGGAACCGAAAATGTTGTTTTGCGACACCGAACCCGAGAGCAGTATCCCCTCGCCACTGCCGAAGCCAGCGCCGAGCAGCAGCAGGCCAGTCGGCTTCTCGGCTACCGAGATGTTGATATCCACCTGGTCGGTGGCGCCCTGCACCGCCGGCGTCTCGACGTTGACCTCGGTGAAGTAACCGAGCCTGTCTATGCGCTGCCTGGACAGCGTGATTTTCTCCGCCGAGTACCAGCCGCCTTCGAGCTGGCGCATCTCGCGGCGGATCACCTCATCGCGCGTGCGCGTATTGCCCGCGACGTTGATGCGGCGCACGTAAACGCGGCGGCCGGGGTCGATGAAAAAGGTGAAGGCAACCTGCTGCTTTTCCTTGCTCAGCTCCGGAACGGCGTTGACGTTGGCGAAGGCGTAACCGTCGTTGCCGAGACGGTCAGTGATGAGTTTGGTTGACTCCGTCAAACGCGTGCGCGAGAAAATCTCTCCCGGCTTGATCTGAATCAGCTTGCGAATCTCTGGCTCCGGGATCAGCATCTCGCCCGCAACCTTGATGTCGGACACCGTATACTTTGGCCCTTCGGTGATGCTGATCGTGATATAGATGTCCTGCTTGTCCGGCGTGATCGAGACCTGGGTCGCTTCAATGCTGAACTCGACATAACCCCGGTCGAGATAATGCGAACGCAGCGTTTCGAGATCGGCGGCAAGCTTTTGCCGGGAATACTGGTCATGCTTGCTGAACCAGGTCATCAAGCCGGGGGTACGCAGAACAAACAGGCCGAGCAGCTCCCTTTCGCGGAAAGCCTGGGCACCGATAATGGTGATCTGGCGGATCTTGGCGATCTGCCTTTCATCGACGTTGAAGTTGAGCGAGACGCGGTTGCGCTCGAGCGGCGTCACCGTCGTGCTGACGTTGACCGCGTAATAGCCGCGGCTCAGATACTGGCGCTTGAGCTCCTGCTCCGCCCGGTCGAGCAGTCCCTTGTCGAAGATGCGTCCTTCGGCGAGGCCGACCTGACGCATTCCCGTGATGAGCTGATCCTTGTTGAACTCTCGGACGCCGCCAAAATCGATTTGCGCGATCGACGGCCGTTCCTGCACCACCACCACCAGCACGTCGCCGTCCCGCTCCAGACTGACATCCTGGAAGAAGCCGGTGGCAAACAGCGCGCGTATCGCCTGGGACGCCTTCTCTTCCGTCATGGTGTCGCCGACCTTGACCGGAAGATAGCTGAAGATGGTGCCCGCCTCGGTGCGTTGTATGCCCTCTACCCGGATGTCTTTGATGACAAAAGGCTCGATGGCGGTTGCCGTTACTGCGTAGAGCATGAGCAGCAGCAAGGCAACACGGGACCAACGCATGACCTCAGCCGCTTATCAGACGGTTTATATCGTTGTAGAGGGCAAAGGCCATCAGCGTAAACAGCAGTGCCATTCCGACATGCTGCCCGATCTCGATGGCCCGGTCCGATACCGGACTGCCTTTGAAGATCTCCAGCATATAATACATCAAGTGTCCCCCATCCAATAAGGGGATGGGCAACAAATTCAGTACGCCAAGGCTGATGCTGATAAGAGCGAGAAACAGCAGATACGAGGCCAGCCCGCTCTGCGCCGACTGCCCCGCATAGTCGGCTATGGTGATCGGTCCGGAGAGGTTCTTGAGCGAAACCTCGCCGACCAGCATCTTGCCGAGCATTTTCAGACTGAATATCGAAGTGTCCCACGTCTTGGCGAGCGCCTTGGACAGGCCCTCGAACGGACCGTAACGCACTTCTACGATCATGCCGGCCATCGCCGCGCGGTCGATCCGCGGCGCGGCGCCAATCTTGCCGATCTTCTGCCCGTTCTCGATCACGATCTCGGGCGTCACTGCTATCGCCGGCAGCAGCACCCCGCCGCGCTTCACCTCGATGGTCAGCGCCGCGCCCGGGCGGCTGCGCACGGTCTTCACCACCTGCTCCCAGGTCTCGATGCGCTGGTTGCTGATCACCGCGATTTCATCTCCCGCCCTTAGCCCCGCACGTTCGGCCGCCCCGCCGCCGATGACCTCGCCGATTACCGGCTTGAGCGGAACCTGATAACGCATGAGCCCGAGTGCGCGCAAGAAGTCGCTGTCAAGGTCGCCCGTCGTCAGCCCCGACAAATCAAGCTTGCGCCAGTCGAGGTCGCCGCGGGCCCCGCGCACTTCAATCGTAACTGTGGCCTTCTGCACGGCGCGCTGCAGCAGGATCCAACGTGCATCCTGCCAGGTCGCCACCGGCTCATCGCCGATCTTGATCAAAGTATCGCCCGCCACGAAGCCTGCCTGGCGGGCGGGTGTGCCGCCCGGCGGCTCGGCTATCATCGGCGTGATGCCAGGCACGCCGGTAATGAACAGGAACCAGTAAAGCGCAATCGCCAGCAGGAAATTGGCGGCCGGGCCGGCGACCACGATCGCCACACGCCGCCACACCGACTGGCGGTTGAAGGCGCGCGGCAGGTCTTCCGGCGCCACCGGGCCCTCGCGCTCGTCCAGCATCTTGACATAGCCGCCGAGCGGGAAGGCCGCAATCACCCACTCGGTTCCATCGCGCCCCAGCGGCTTTACCCACAACGGCTTGCCGAAGCCGACTGAAAAACGCAGCACCTTGACGCCGCCGACGCGGGCTACCAGATAGTGGCCGAATTCATGGACCACAATCAGGCAGCCGAGCGCCACCAGGAAAGCGGCGATGGTGGTAAGTATCGTCATCCCTTAATCGTCACAACGTCGCAAGCAAACTGTCAGGAACGCACCGCCCGCAAGGTGCCCGCAGCGCTGGCGGGACGTGCGGCATGCAGCCAGCGTTCGGCGTGTTCGCGCGCGGCGTGGTCGGCGGCAAGCACGTCCTCGAGGCTGGCTACCGGACCGCACGCGAGCCCGGCAAGCACCGTTTCGATCAACGCCGGAATCTGCCGGAACCCGAGCTCGCCGGAGAGAAAGCTCGCCACCGCAACTTCGTTGGCGGCGTTGAGCACGGTGGGCGCGGTGCCGCCCGTTGCAAGCGCCTCATAGGCCAGGCGCAGGCACGGAAAACGCTGCGTGTCCGGCTGCTCGAAATGCAGGGCGCCAACCCGTGCCAGATCGAGAAACTGCACACCCGCCGCGATGCGCTCCGGAAAGCCCAGTGCATAGGCGATCGGGGTGCGCATGTCCGGATTGCCGAGCTGCGCGATTACCGAGCCGTCGATGTACTCGACCAGCGAGTGAATCACGCTCTCGGGATGGATCACGACCTCGATCTGCCCCGGACTGACATTGAACAGCCAGCGCGCCTCGATCACTTCCAGCCCTTTGTTCATCATCGTCGCCGAATCGACCGAGATCTTGCGTCCCATCACCCAGTTGGGATGGGCGCAGGCTTGATCGGGCGTGACCTCTTCAAGCTGGCGCAGCGGCATGGCGCGGAACGGACCGCCGGATGCGGTGAGCAGGATGCGCCGCACGCCGGCCGTTTCAGGGCTGCCGGCGTAAGCGCGCGGCAGCGCCTGGAATATTGCATTATGCTCGCTGTCGATCGGCAGCAGCGAGGCTCCGCTGGCGCGCACTGCGTCCATCAATATCGCCCCCGCCGTCACCAGCGATTCCTTGTTCGCCAACAGGATCTTCTTGCCGGCGCGGGCCGCGGCCAGCGTCGGGCGCAGGCCGGCGATGCCGACTATCGCCGCCATCACCGTATCAACATCGGGCAGGCCCGCCACCGCCTCCAGCGCCCCCATCCCGCAGAGCACTTCGCACGCCAGACCCGCCTGCCGCAAACGTTGCTGCAGGTCTTGCGCCGCGGCGGGTTCCAGCATGACGGCGATCCTCGGCCGGAACTTGAGGCATTGCTCGAACAGCGCCTCCGTCTGGTAGCGCGCGGTAAGCGCCACTACTTCGAACTTTTCGGAATGGCGCGCCACCACGTCGAGCGTGCTGACGCCAACGCTGCCGGTGGACCCGAGTATCGTGAGACGCCGTTTGTCCGTCATGGAAATGATCGCGCGGCCTAGTGCCGTTCCAACTAGCCGATGTAGGGCAACAGCAGGGCGGCGAACGGCATGCTCGAGGTCATGCTGTCAATCCGGTCGAGGATCCCGCCGTGTCCGGGCAGCAGCGTGCCGCTGTCCTTGGTCCCCGCCTGGCGTTTGAGCCACGACTCGAATAGATCGCCCACTATGCTCATCAGCGCCACACCCGCAAACAGCGCCGCGCCGCTCGCCCCGTTCCACCACGGCCATTCGGGCGTGACGCCGGACAACAAGACATAATACACCGCCACCGTCGCGCCGGCGCCCGCTACGCCTTCCCAGGTCTTGCCCGGGCTGATCGCCGGCGCGAGTTTGCGCCGGCCCCAGACGCTGCCGGCAAGGTAGGCCGCGGTGTCCGCCACCCACACGATGCCGAGCAGGGCCAGTAACCGCGTCGGGTCGGACTGCAGCTGTGCCAGCGCCAGCCACGTCGGCACCAGCACGATCCAGCCCGCGATCCCGAGTGCGAGTGGCGCGCGCACCTGCCAGCGCAATGCCAGCCACATCGGTGCGAGCAGCAGCCAGAACGCGCAGCTTGCGCCGTAGACCACGGCAGCCCACGCGGCATGGCCGCCCGCGCCGGCGGGCGCGGGCGCGGCAGGCCACAGCAGAATCGCGGAGGCGAGTACGACGGCGGCAAACGCCCAGCGCGCCGCCCGTGTCAGTCCCGCGAGCATGCTCCACTCCCAGCTTGCCCCCAGCAGCGCCGGCAGCAGGGCCACCGTCCACCACTTGTTTGGCAGAAGAAACAGAGCGGCGATGCATGCACCCAGCAGCACCACAGCAGTGGCGAATCGCGCAGTGAACATGTTGTTACGGGCCGCGGCTGCGGCCGGCCGGCATCAGTCGGCGTCGCTCAGGTTTTCGACACGCAGTGTCGCGAGTCCGGCGTCAGCCGGCAGTTGCTCGCTGGTACGTCCGAAGCGGCGTTCGCGCTGCTGATAGGAGATGATCGCGCGGTCGAGCGCTGCCGCATCGAAGTCCGGCCACAGCGTATCGGTGAAGTAGAGTTCGGTATAGGCCAGCTGCCACAACACGAAATTGCTGATGCGCTGCTCACCACCGGTCCTGATGAAGAGATCGGGCTCCGGGGCATAGTTGAGCGCAAGATACGGAGCAAGGTCGCGCTCGTTGAAACCGGCAGCGAGCTCCGGGTGTTCACCGAGCATGCGGTTCACCGCTTGCAGCACGTCCCAGCGACCGCCGTAGTTGGCTGCGATGCTGAGGGTAAGCCGGTGGTTGTATGCGGTCAGCGCCTCCGCCTCGCGAATCAGGCGCGTGAGCTTGGGCTCGAAACGCGAGAGGTCGCCGATCACCTTGAAGCGGACACCGTTCTCATGGAGCTTTCCGACTTCCTGTTCGAGCGCCATCACGAACAGCTGCATCAGAAACGAGACCTCCTCTGCGGGACGCCGCCAGTTCTCGCTGCTGAACGCGAACAGGGTGAGATACTCGACACCGCGCTCGCCGCACGCGCGCACCACGTTGCGCACTGCTTCCATCCCGCGCTGGTGGCCGGCCACGCGCGGCAGATATCGCTGCTTCGCCCAGCGCCCATTGCCATCCATGATGATGGCGACATGGCGCGGGACGCGCCGCGCTTCCGGTATTTCGAGGGTGGAGCTCGCGATGTTCGTCATCAGATTGCCATCAGGTCGGCTTCTTTCTGCTGCAGCAGCTTGTCGATCTCGGCGATGTAGCGGTCAGTGAGCTTCTGCACGTCGTCCTGCGCCCTGCGCTCCTCGTCTTCCGCCGCCTGCTTCTGCTTGAGCAGCTCCTTCAGGTGATGGATGGCGTCGCGCCGCACGTTGCGCACCGCTACGCGCGCGTTTTCTCCTTCATGGCGCACCACCTTGATCAGCTCTTTGCGGCGCTCTTCGGTGAGCGGCGGCATCGGCACCCGCACCGTCTCCCCCATCGTTGCCGGATTGAGGCCTAGATCAGAGTCGCGTATCGCCTTCTCGATGATGCCCGCCATCTTCTTCTCCCACGGCGTGACTCCGATCGTGCGCGCGTCGAGCAGCGTAACGTTCGCCACCTGCGGGATCGGGGTTGGCGTGCCGTAATAGTCCACCACGATGTGATCGAGCAGGCCGGTGTGAGCGCGCCCCGTGCGGACCTTGGCGAGGTCGGTCTTGAGGGCCTCCACTGTCTTTTTCATTTTCTGATCCGCGGTCTTCTTGACGTCAGCAATCATGGTCCACCTCCCGCTTGGTCGAGAGCCTCCCTCAATTATGCAGGAAAGTTCCCTCGTCCTCGCCTAGTACCACGCGCTGGAGCGCGGCCGGCTTGAGGATGCTGAAAACGTTGATCGGCAGCTTCTGGTCGCGGCAAAGCGTCAACGCGGTGGCGTCCATCACCTTGAGGTTCTTGATGATCGCCTCGTCAAAGGTAAGGCGCTTGTAGCGCATCGCGTCGGGGTGGGTCTCGGGATCGTCGGTGTAGACCCCATCCACTTTGGTCGCCTTGAGAACGAGATCGACGTTCATCTCCATCCCGCGCAGCGCAGCCGCGGTATCGGTGGTGAAGAACGGGTTGCCGGTGCCGGCGGCGAAAATCACGACCTTGCCTTCTTCCAGATAGCGCATCGCCTTGCCGCGGATGTAAGGTTCGACCACCTGCTCGATGTTGAGCGCCGACTGCACCCGGCTTACCAGACTGACACGCCGCATCGCGTCCTGCAGCGCCAGCGCATTCATCACCGTGGCGAGCATGCCTATGTAATCCGCGGTGGCGCGGTCCATATGGGAGGCCGCCGGCGCGATGCCGCGGAAGATGTTACCGCCCCCGATCACAATCGCGACCTCTACCCCGAGGTTCACCACTTCCGCGATTTCACCGACGATACGGTCGATCGTCTCACGGTTGATGCCATAGTTGTCCTCTCCCAGCAATGCCTCGCCGCTCAGCTTGAGCAGGATGCGTTTGTAGGCGGGTGTTTGCGGCATGTTGTTTCTTTTTCGCGCTGTCGTGATGGGTTGATTGATCGCGGGCGGGATGGCTTCCTCACATCGCCTGGCTGACCTGCGCCATCACTTCCGTGACGAAATCGTCTTTTTTCTTCTCAATGCCCTCGCCTACTACGTACAACGCGAAACCGGCGACCGTGGCGTTGCTGGACTTGAGCAGCTGCTCGACGCTCTGTTTGTCGTTCTTCACGAACGGCTGCCCGAGCAGCGTGACTTCCTTGAAAAACTTCTGCACCGCGCCCTCCACCATCTTCTCGACGATGTTGGCGGGCTTGCCCGATTCTGCGGCCTTTGCGGACGCGATCTCGCGTTCCTTCTGCACCAGCGCAGCCGGCACTTCGGCCGCTGACAACGCGACCGGCTTGCTGGCCGCGATGTGCATGGCGATATCCCTGGCCAGCGCATCTTCGCCGCCGACCACGTCCACCAGCACACCGATCCTGGCACCGCCGTGAATGTAGCTCGCCAGCCTGCCCTGCGCCGCCAGGCACACGAAACGGCGGATCGCCATATTCTCTCCGATCTTGCCGACCAGCGCCTGGCGTGCCTCTTCCACCGTCGCGCCTTTGAGCGGGAGCCGGGACAGCGTTGTAACATCCACGGGACGCTGCGATGCCGCCAGCTCGGCCAGCGCACCGGCGAAGGCGAGGAATGCTTCGTTCTTGGCCACGAAATCGGTTTCGCAGTTGACCTCTACCAGCGCCCCGGCCTTGCCGTCGCGCGCGATATGCGCCGCCACCACGCCTTCCGCGGTCACCCTCGAGGCGGTCCTGCTCGCCTTGTTACCGAGCTTGATGCGCAGGATCTCCTCGGCCTTGCCCATGTCGCCGTCGGCCTCGGTCAGGGCCTTCTTGCATTCCATCATCGGCGCGTCGGTCTTTTCGCGCAGCTCTTTCACCATGCTCGCGGTGATTTCCGCCATTCAAGTCCTCGCTGGTTAAAAAAAGGGGGCTCGCGCCCCCAAGGCAGTTTCAGGAAACGCACTCACGCGCCCTCGTTCTCTTCAACCTCGACGAATTCATCGCCGCCGCGAACGATTTCCTTGACGCTGTCCTGCCGGCCTTCGAGTACCGCGTCGGCAACGCCGCGCACGTAGAGGCGAATCGCGCGGCTGGAATCATCGTTGCCGGGGATGACATAGTCCACTCCCTCCGGCGAATGGTTGGTATCCACCACCCCGATCACCGGGATGCCAAGTTTCTTGGCCTCCGCTACCGCTCCCTTCTGGTAGCCGACATCGATCACGAACAGCGCATCCGGCAACCCGTTCAAGTCCTTGATGCCGCCCAGGCTGCGATCGAGCTTGGCGATTTCGCGCTGGTAATGCAGGGCCTCCTTCTTGGGCAGCTTTTCGATCGATCCGTCCTGCACCATGGCTTCCATCTCCTTCAGCCGCTTGATCGACTGCTTTACTGTCTTGTAGTTGGTGAGCATGCCGCCCAGCCAGCGGTAATCGACGTACGGAGCGCCGCAGCGCAATGCTTCCTCCTTGATGATTTCGCGCGCCTGGCGCTTGGTCCCGACGAACAGCACCGCGCCTTTATTGGCGGAGAGCTGGCGCACGAACTTGCGCGCCTCCTGATACATTGCCAGAGTCTTTTCAAGGTTGACGATGTGGATCTTGTTGCGGTGCCCGAAGATGTACGGCGCCATTTTCGGGTTCCAATAGCGGGTCTGGTGCCCGAAGTGGACGCCGGCTTCGAGCATTTCACGCATCGTGACTGACATGCTGTGCTGCCTCCTGTAAGGGTTGAGCCTCCATCCGCCGTGAGGTCGCCGCGCGCGGCGACCACCCTCACTGTGGGCGGATGTGCGAATTAAGCTCCGCGTTTCCTATACGACAAAAACAATATCACAACGCGGCATAGCTAACTTGCTATTTTATCACGATAAACTGCCATTCCTCAAGGCGACCCTCGACCCGTGCGTGGGGCGACATTCTGGACTACAATCCGCTGTCCTTGAAAAACCAGCCACTTGGAACCGAATCAACGCGGCGCGAGCAGCGCCCGGGATGGCCCATGGCCGTCAACATCAAGTCCCTGCAGGAAATCGAAAAGATGCGCGTAGCGGGCCGTCTCGCCGCCGAAGTGCTCGATTACATCGCGCCTTACGTGAAACACGGCATCACCACCGGTGAGCTCGACCGCCTGTGCCACGACTACATTTCCAAGGTACAAAAGACGATCCCCGCTCCCCTTAACTACGCCCCGCCCGGCTATCAGCCGTTTCCCAAGTCGATCTGCACCTCGGTGAACCACGTGGTGTGCCACGGCGTGCCCGGCGACAAAAAACTCCGCACCGGCGACATCATCAACATCGACATTACCGTCATCAAGGACGGCTATCACGGCGACACCAGCCGCATGTTCTACGTCGGCCGGCCCTCGATCCAGGCACGGCGGTTGTGTGAAGTGACTTACGAGTGCCTGTGGTGGGGAATCGAGACGGTGCAGCCGGGCGCGCATCTGGGTGACATCGGACACGCGATACAGAGCCACGCTGAGCAGCACGGTTTCAGCGTGGTGCGCGAGTTCTGCGGCCACGGCATCGGCAAGAAGTTCCACGAAGAGCCCCAGGTGCTGCATTACGGCAGGCCGGGCGCCGGGCTCAGGCTTGAACCGGGCATGACCTTCACCATCGAGCCCATGATCAACGCCGGCAAGCCGGACATCCGCCAGCTCGCCGACGGCTGGACGGTGGTAACCAAGGACCACAGCCTGTCGGCGCAATGGGAACATACCGTGCTCGTCACCGAGACCGGTTACGAGGTGCTCACGCTGTCGGCGGGCGCACCGCCCAAACCCAAACTCCACTCCTGAGCGCATGGCAAGCCTGCAGACCGCGACCGCCCCTGCCGCCGTGCCGCTGCAGGCGCGCATCGGCTCATGGAAACAGAAGCTCGCCACGCAAACCAGCCGGTTGCGCGAGGAGTTCTTCGCCCGCAAGTCACCATCGGAGCTGCTGCGCCGCCAGGCGGCCGTGATCGATCGGCAACTCAAGGAGGTGTGGGCGAGCCATGCCATGCCGCGCAATGTGGCGCTCGCTGCGGTCGGCGGCTACGGGCGCGGCCGGCTCTTCCCCTGTTCCGACGTCGACCTGCTGATCCTGCTCTCGACACCGGCCGATGCAACGCTCGCGCACAAGCTCGAGAAGCTGATCGGCATTTTGTGGGACATCGGCCTTGATGTCGGCCACAGCGTGCGCACCATCGACGAATGCGCCGCGCTGGCCGCGGCGGATGTCACGGTACAGACCACATTACTGGAAGCACGCCTGCTGACAGGCAAACGCGAGCTGTTCGCGAGATTCGTCAAGCGCATGCGGGATACGCTCGACCCCGCTGTGTTCCTGCAGGCGAAGCTGCTGGAACAGCAGCAGCGCCACGCGCGCTATGCGGAAACCAATCTCGAACCCAACATCAAGGAAAGCGCAGGGGGGCTACGCGACCTGCAGACCATCCTGTGGATCGCGCGCGCCGCCCAGATCGGCACCGGCTGGCGCGAGCTGGCGCGTCGCGGCGTAATCACCGCCGCAGAGGCACGCGAGATCCAGAGCCATGAGCAATTCCTGCAGTCGCTGCGCATCCGGCTCCACTATTGCGCGGGCCGGCGGGAGGACCGCCTGCTGTTCGATTTCCAGTCCGCGCTCGCCCGCGAGTTCGGGCTGCATGACCGGCCGCACCGGCTGGCGAGCGAGCAGTTGATGCAGCGCTATTACCGCACCGCCAAGGCGGTGTCTCAGCTCAACACCATCGTGCTGCAGAACCTGGGTGCGCGCGTGATGCCGGCGCACGACCAGGAATATCACCCGATCAACGAGCGTTTCGGGACGCGCGACGAGCTGCTCGAGGCGTGTGACGAGCGGTTATTCGAGCGCCTCCCCGGAGCAATACTGGAAAGCTTCGTCCTGTTGCAGCAGCACCCCGAACTCAAAGGGATGAGCGCGTCTACACTGCGCGCCCTGTGGTGTGCGCGCAGGCTGATCAACCCGACGTTCCGACGCAATCCGCACAACCGTGAGCGATTCATGCAGCTGCTGCGCAGCCCGACGCGCGTGGAGCGGGCGCTGCGACGCATGAACGAATATGGCGTGATCGGCCGCTACCTCCCTGCCTTCGGCCGCATCGTCGGACAGATGCAGCACGACCTCTACCATGTCTATACGGTGGATGAGCATATCCTGCGGGTAGTGCGCAATCTGCGCCGTTTCTCGATACCGGAACTCGCGCACGAGTTCCCGCTGTGCAGCCGTCTGATGAGCGATTTCGCGCGTAGCGAGGTGCTGTATCTCGCGGCGCTGTTCCACGACATCGCCAAGGGACGCGGCGGCGACCACTCGCAACTGGGGACCGTGGACGCGCGCAGCTTTTGCCGGGAGCACGGGCTTACCCGCGATGACAGCGAGCTTGTCGCCTGGCTGGTCGAGAACCATCTGGTGATGTCCACCACCGCCCAGAAGCAGGACATCGCCGACCCCGAAGTGGTGAGCGCTTTCGCGAAACGCGTCAGCGACGAGCGTCACCTGGTCGCACTTTACTTGCTGACGGTTGCGGACATCCGCGGCACCAGTCCCAAGGTGTGGAACGCGTGGAAGGCGAAGTTGCTGGAAGACCTGTTTTGGGCGACGCGGCGGTTGCTGGCGGGCGCCCGCCTCACGCTTGCCAGCAGCCTGCAGGCACGTCAGGACGAAGCGCGCTCCAAGCTGCGACTCTATGCCGTTCCGGACAACGCGCACGAGCCGCTGTGGGCCGAGCTCGACGACCCCTATTTCCTGCGTCACGAGCCGCAGGAAATCGCGTGGCACACGCGGCTGCTGTATTACCGCGTGCATACTCCTGAACCGGTGGTCAAGGCGCGGCTGTCGCCTGCCGGCGAAGGTTTGCAGGTGATGATCTACGTGCCGGACCAGAAAGAGCTGTTCGCGCGCATCTGCAGCTTCTTCGAGCGCGTCAGCTACGACATCTTCGAGGCCAAGATCTACACCACGCGCCATGGCTATGCGCTCGACAGCTTCCAGGTACAGGACCCGGACAACCGGCGGCCGCAGTACCGCGACGTCATCGGTCTCATCGAGCACGAGCTGGCCGAACGTCTCCGGCACAAGACGCCGCTGCCGCCGCTGACCAAACCACGGTTAAGCCGCCAGCTGCGCCATTTCCCGATCTCGCCGGAGGTCAACATCCAGCCCGACGAGAAAGGCACGTACTGGGTGCTGTCGGTGATCGCAGGTGACCGTCCCGGGCTGCTTTCCCGCATTGCCCGCGTGCTCACCGCTTACGACATCAATCTGCACACTGCCAAGATCAATACGCTCGGCGCACGCGCCGAGGACGTGTTCCTGATCACCGGGGCGGTGCTGAAGGATCCCAAAGCGGTGGTGCGCCTCGAGAGTGATCTCGTGGAGCAGCTGCGGACGTAACAATCCACCACAGAGGCACAGAGACATGGAGAAAGTTAACAACTATAAACGCAGAGAATGTGTTCTTCTTCGTGCGCTCTGCGTCTTTGCGTTGAAAAATTTCCGCCTTCTCTGTGTCTCTGTGGTGAAACATGGCCTCTGAACGCTCCACGGCATGTATCCTCAGCCTCGCGTCGGCCGTCTGCCCGCCTCCGCGGTCGCATCCCGCAAGCGGGGCGGCTGGCGAGGTGGAGCAGGGGCCCCAACTTCAAGTTGGGGATGCGACCCGAGATCAGACGCATAGGGGCCGCCCGCCGCCCTCGATCGCCTTCGAGGTCAGATCCCCGAAAAAAACTCGGGGCGCGTCGTAGGGCGGAAGAGGGACCCTCTGGGATCTGACCCCGGAGACGCGCGTGGGATCGGCATAGAACGACGCGCCATTGATCGGCTCCACGGTCGCATCCCGCAAGCGGGCCCCTGCTCCACGTTCCGCCGATCCCTCTTCCACTCTCCGGCGGTCCCTGCTCCGCGCTCCGGCGTGCTACTCCTCCTGGAGGTCCTGGCCGGGGAACAGCTCTTCGTTGAAGCCGAAGTTGCGCAGATCGCGGATGCGCATCGGGTAGAGTATGCCCGCGAGGTGATCGCATTCGTGCTGCACCACCCGCGCGTGGAAACCGCTCACGGTGCGGTCGATCGGCCTGCCAAACTGGTCGTAGCCCTGATAGCGCAGCCGCTGGTAGCGCGGCACCAGCCCGCGCATGCCGGGAACGCTCAGGCAGCCCTCCCAGCCCTCTTCGATATCCTCGCCGAGCGGAGTGAATGAGGGATTGATGAGCACCGTGTACGGCACCGGCTCAGCGTCGGGATAACGTGGATTGTGTTCCACGCCGAAGATCGCCGCTTGCACTCCGACCCCGATCTGGGGTGCCGCCAGCCCCGCCCCGTTGAGGGCCCTCATGGTGTCGTCCATGTCCGCGATCAGCGCATGCAGCTCGGGCGTGTCAAATCGTTCCACCGGCCGCGAGGGCTCAAGCAGCCGCGGGTCGCCCATTCTCAACACCGGCCTAACCGCCATCGAGCATCACCAGTTTTTCGAGGATGTTGTGCACACGCGCCATGGCCTGTTGCGAGACCGCGCTGATCTCTTCCAACTGGATGCCGTGGGCGCTCGCGCCGCGACCCGCGGCGTAGTTAACCACCACCGCGATTGCCGCATAACACAAACCGATCTCGCGCGCCAAGGCCGCTTCCGGCATACCGGTCATGCCCACGATATCGGCGCCGTCGCGCTCCAGCCGGTTGATTTCCGCCGCTGTCTCCAGCCGCGGTCCCTGGGTCGCGCCGTAGACGCCCCCCGCAATGACTGCCTCCCCGGACGCTGCCGCCGCCTTGAGCAGCCGCTCACGCAGTGCTTCGCAGTAAGGATGAGTGAAGTCGATATGCGTCACGCTGTGATCGGTGCTGCTGAAGAAAGTGGACTTGCGCCCGTAGGTGTAATCGATGATCTGATCGGGGACTGCGAGCTTGCCGGGTACGAGATCGGAGCGAATGCCGCCGACCGAAGCGACCGACACCACGTCCCGCACCTTCTGTGAGTGCAGCGCCCAGAGGTTGGCGCGATAGTTCACCTCGTGCGGCGGGATGGTGTTCCCATAGCCGTGACGCGCAAGAAAAACCACTTCCCGCCCGTGGATCCTGCCGAAGGTGAGCGCTGCCGACGGTTCTCCGTACGGCGTGCGCACCACCTGGCGCCGCGTTGCTTCAAGAATGGCGAGCTGGCTCAGCCCGCTGCCACCGATAATCGCTAGCATCGAAATGATGAGTGATGAATGATGAATGATGAGTGAGGACCGCGACGCGCGCTGCTCGATGCCGAGCATCGGTCTTCATTCTGCACTCTGCACTCTGCACTCATCACTGCTCTTTTAGCGCATAGATCTCAGGAAGATTGCGCCACGCGCCCTTGACGTCCATGCCGAAACCGAACACGTAGCGGTTGGGCACCCTCAATCCCACGAAATCGGCACGGGCCGGTTTCGCGCGCCCCGTATCCTTCTCCGCGAATACCGCGCTGAGAACGCGGCTGGCGCCCGCCGCGAGGAGTTTTTCGCGTACCGCGGCGAGCGTCCGCCCTTCATCCAGGATGTCATCCAGCACCAGCACCACCCGTCCCGCCACCGCCGTGCCCGGCGTCACTTTCCAGGAGATCTCGCCGCCGCGGGTGGCGGCGCCGTAGCGGGTCACCTCGAGATAATCGAACTCGAGCGGGAATCTGAGCTGCGGCAGCAGCTGCCCGGCGAAAATCACGGCTCCGCGCATCACGCACAGCACCAGCGGGAAACTCTCGGCGAGCGCCGCCGAGATCTCGCGCGCCAGGCGCGCCACTGTCTCGGACACGACGGCGGCGGAACAGAGCTGTTCCGCCGTCTCGAGTATGCGCCGCGCTTTTTCCGGAGAGAGGTTCAATAGGTGAAGGTGACGACCCGTTCGTCCATCGCCTGCTGGATCACGTAGGCGCCGCCGACGGTTTCCTCGATTTCGGGGATCAGGTCATTGCCCCACAGGTCGAGGGTGGGTGTGCACACCTTAAAATGCACGCCGGCCTCGTGGGCATCTTTGATGATGTCGTAAACGCTCTTGGGCGAGCCCTCCTTGAGGTAGAGCTTCTCCGCAACCCCTTTCTTGGCGAGCTCGCCGGCGCGCGCTGTCAGTATCACTTCCACCTCATATTCCATTGCGGCCGCCACCGCGGCCTGGAAAAAGGGCGCTCCCAACTCGGCAGCGTTCCTGGGATCGGTGTTCACCATCACGATCATCAGCTTGTCCGCCATGGCAATCTCCGGTCGACGACCCGCTTAGTGCTCAGGTGGTGCGCGTTGAGCGGCGCTAGGCCGTCCGCTCCAACGCGCAGCGCTTACCCAGCGCCAGGTGTCCAATCCTATCGCGCGTTGAACGGCAACCTGGCTGTCCGTTCGAACGCGCGAGGTTAAACCGGCGCCAAGCGTCCAGTTTAACCTTATTATAGTGCTGCGATTGCGGCGTGCGCGCTATTTCCGGATACGGCATCCCAGGCCGCTCAGGTATCTCCTGAATTCCGCACCGACTTCCGGGTGCCGCAGGGCGTACCTGAAGTTGGCCTGCAGATAGCCGAGCTTGCTGCCGCAGTCGTAGCGCACGCCGTCAAATTCGTGCGCCAGCACCTCCTGCTCGACGAGCAGCGCCGCAATGCCGTCCGTGAGCTGGATTTCTCCGCCCGCCCCGGGCTTGACCCGCCGCAGGTGGTGGAACACGCGCGGGGTCAGCAGATAGCGGCCGATCACGCCGAGCGTGGACGGGGTGGATCGCGGGTCGGGTTTTTCAACGATACCGGTAATGCGGTGCGGCGTACGCGAGCCGCGGCGGATCGCGACGATCCCGTAGCGCTGTGTGTCTTCGCGCGCGATATTTTCCACCGCGATCACAGAGCAGGCACGACGATCGAAGATCCGCACCATCTGCTTGAGCACCGGCGGGTTGCCGTCGATCAGGTCATCGGCCAGCACCAC
>JAHFRO010000022.1:28034-35709 GCA_023266245.1 Betaproteobacteria bacterium
GTGTGTCTTCGCGCGCGATATTTTCCACCGCGATCACAGAGCAGGCACGACGATCGAAGATCCGCACCATCTGCTTGAGCACCGGCGGGTTGCCGTCGATCAGGTCATCGGCCAGCACCACCGCAAAGGGCGCATCGCCCACCACCGGCTGCGCGCACAGGATGGCGTGCCCGAGTCCCAGCGCCTGCGGCTGGCGCACGTAAGTGCAGGACACGCGGCGCGGGATAATGTTCTGAACCACCTTGAGCAGGTCCCGACGGCCGCGCTCGGCGAGCTCGGCCTCCAGTTCGAACGCCTTGTCGAAATGATCCTCGATCGCACGCTTGCCCCTGCCGGTGACGAAGATCATCTCGGTTATGCCCGCCGCCACCGCTTCTTCCACGGCATACTGGATGAGCGGCTTGTCCACGATCGGCATCATTTCCTTGGGGCTCGCCTTGGTCGCTGGCAGGAACCGCGTTCCCATGCCCGCTACCGGAAACACTGCCTTGGTAATCTTGCCCATCGCCTCAAACCTTTCCGCTCAATAATTTCAGCAACCCGTCCTCGTCGAGCAGCGTTATGCCCAGTTCCCGCGCCTTGTCATGCTTGCTGCCTGGATCGGCCCCCGCCACCACGTAATCCGTTTTCTTCGATACGCTGCCTGTAACGCGGCCGCCGTGCGCTTCGATGCGGCTCTTCGCCCCCTCACGGGTGAGATGCGGCAAGGTGCCGGTCAACACAAAAACCCTGTCGGCAAGCTTGCCCCTTGCGCGCGCCGCGGCCATGCGCTCATATCGGATACCCGCCGCGCGCAGGTTCTCGACCACCTTGCGGTTGTGCGGCTCCGCGAAGAACTGCGCGATGCTCTGCGCCACTACGGGGCCCACGTCCGGCACCTGCTGCAGCTCCTGTTCGTCGGCCACCATGAGGTCGTCGAGATTGCCGAAGTGCTGCGCCAGGTCGCGCGCGGTGCTTTCACCCACGTTGCGGATGCCGAGCGCGTAGATGAAACGCGCGAGCGTGGCACGCTTGCTGTGAACGATTGCGGCAAGAACGTTGGCTGCCGATTTCTCCGCCATGCGTTCCAGATCGGCCAAGGTTCCGACGTCCAGCCGGTAAAGATCAGCCGGCGTTTTCACAACACCACCGTCCACCAGCTGGTCGACCAGTTTGTCGCCCAGCCCCTCGATATCCATGGCGCGGCGCGAAGCAAAATGCAGGATTGCCTGCTTGCGCTGCGCCGGGCAGTACAGCCCTGCGGTGCAGCGCGCCACCGCCTCGCCTTCGAGCTTTCTGACCGCCGAGCCGCACACCGGGCAGCGCTCCGGCATTGCGAAACGCCGCGTGCGCGCCGGTCTTTTTTCCATCACCACCCGCACCACCTCGGGGATGACGTCGCCGGCGCGGCGCACCACCACGGTGTCACCGATGCGGATGTCCTTGCGCCGGATCTCGTCCTCGTTGTGCAGCGTCGCATTGGTGACCGTCGCGCCGCCCACGAACACCGGCTTGAGCCGCGCCACCGGCGTCAGCGCCCCGGTGCGGCCGACCTGCACGGCGATCGCCACCACTTCGCTCGTCGCTTCCTCGGCCGGGAACTTGTGCGCCACCGCGAAGCGGGGCGCGCGCGCCACGAAGCCGAGCCGCTCCTGCGCGGCGAGATTGTTCACCTTGTAGACTACTCCGTCGATGTCGTAGGGAAGCTGCAGCCGCTTCTCCCCTATCTTACGGTAGTACTCGAACAGTCCCGCTACGCCCTGAACAACGCTGCGCTCGGTCGCCACCGGAAAGCGGTTACCGGCGAGGTAGTCGAGCAGTTCGCTGTGCTTGGCGAAGCGCGGAACGCCCTCGGCGATGCCCAGACCGTAGGCAAAGAAGGTGAGCTTGCGAGCCGCGGTGACGCGCGAATCGAGCTGGCGCAGCGAGCCTGCGGCCGCGTTGCGCGGATTGGCAAATTCCTTGTCGCCCCGCGCACGCTGAGCGCGGTTGAGTTCCTCGAAATCGCTCTTCAACATCAGCACCTCCCCCCGCGCCTCGAGCAGCGGCGGAGCGCGCCGCGCTGCGAGCCTGAGAGGAATGGCGCGCACCGTGCGCAGATTGGCGGTGACGTCCTCACCGGTGTAGCCGTCCCCGCGCGTGGCACCCCGAACGAGCGCGCCGCGCTCATAGGTGAGACTCACCGCCAAGCCGTCAAACTTCGGCTCCGCTGCGTACTCGACACCCTCCACCGCGAGCGCTTCCCGCACGCGCCGGTCGAAAGCACCGACCTCCTCCTCATCGAGCGCGTTGTTGAGCGAGAGCATCGGTACGCGATGCACCACCTCGGCGAATGCCTCGGCCGGGGCTGCTCCAACACGCTGTGTCGGCGAATCGGGGCCGACCAGTTCAGGATAGCGCGCCTCGAGCTGCTGCAGTTCGCGAAACAGCGCGTCGTACTCCGCGTCCGAAATCAAAGGACGGTCGAGCATATAGTATTGGTAGTTATGCCGCTCGATTTCGGTGCGCAGCTTCTCGGCGCGCGCAACGACCTGGCGCGATACTGCCATGTCAGGAAAACAGGCGCAGCGCGCGCGCGCTGCCGGCGGGGATCCCGCGCATTTCCATCGCGGCATGGATCGAGCGCAGCTGCTCCTTGATCCGAGCGATCCCTGCCTCGCTCAGCGCGACGCGATTGTCATCCACCAGGCGCCCGCCCAGCGCCGTCGCGAAGCTGCGTGCGATCTCGAGCATGCGCTCGAGAACCCCGTTCCCGTCCGCGACCCGCGGCACGTCCAGCAACAGCGTGATGCCGCGCGTAGTAAGGCTCTTGATCTGCTCCGGCAGGAACGGCGCCGGCTCGTGGTTGTCGAGCGTGAACAGCGTTTGCCGGTGCTCGTCGCGGTAGTGAAATACGCCGTCGGGCTCGAGCTTGAAGCCGGCAGCCTCGGCCAGCGCCCGGATCTTGGTGCCGGAAAAGCCGCCGCCGTCTTCGGCGATGATGTTGACACCGACCGCGACATCGACGTCGGCACAGAATACATCGAGTTCGCGTGCCGATTTCAACGCGCCTTGCGTTTCGGGACACACCGCCGGCGCCGGGATCCTGTCGGCGCAGCCCTTGACCGCGTCGCAGAAGGTCGCGAGCTGGGCGGGATTGATCGGGCCCGCGCGATTCACCAGCTGCAGCGCCAGCCGCAGCCTGGCATAGCGGCCGCCGGCGCCGCGCGCAAGGTCCTCCCATTCCCCGTTTTCCGGATTGAAACCGGCGGCGCGGCTGGGCTTGCCGCAGGCCGCGATCCTGCTCAGCAGCTCGCCAATCACCGATTCAGCGATCGGTGCGTCCGCATCGATCTCCGCCACGTAGTCGAGCACGCTGTCGGTACCGGGAACGGAGAGCGTCCTGCGCGCCGCGATCGGACCGGAGCCTGCCGCTGCCGGGGTGAGCGGATAGTCATCGTCCCCTTCCCGCGAAGCCGGCGCCGCATGCGGTGCCGGTTCAAGCTGTGGCTCAAGGCGCCCGTCCGCGTGCACGGATTCGACCCCGCTTCTCAACAGCACGTCGAAGTGCGCGTCCCCGAACGCCTGGCGCAGCCGGTGCCGGAATCTGCGCTCCTGAAACCAGTTGTACAGATAGACTGCGCCGACCACCAACGCGCCGATCACAACCAGGCTGATCTGCAGGTCGCTCATGGCGCCCTCCGGCTAGGCGGCCTCCTCGGTGAGCTTCATCGCCTCTTCGATATCCACCGCGACGACACGCGACACTCCTGGTTCCTGCATCGTGATACCGAGCAGCTGTCCGGCGATTTCCATGGTGATCTTGTTGTGGCTGATGAACAGGAACTGCGAGTGCTGCGACATTTTTCTGACCAGCTCGCAAAAACGCTCGGTGTTGTGGTCGTCGAGCGGTGCGTCCACCTCGTCGAGCAGGCAGAACGGCGCCGGGTTGAGCTGGAACAGCGCGAACACCAGCGCCAGCGCGGTGAGCGCCTTCTCGCCCCCCGACAGCAGGTGGATGGTGGTGGTTTTCTTGCCGGGAGGCTGCGCCGTCACCTGCACGCCCGCATCGAGTATCTCCTCGCCGGTCAGCAACAGGCGCGCGTGCCCGCCGCCGAACAGCGCCGGGAACATCTGCCCGAAGAGCCGGTTGACCTCGTCGAAGGTGTGCTGCAGCCGCTCGCGGGTTTCGCGGTCGATGCGCCGGATCGCGTCTTCCAGCGTGGTCATCGCCTCGGTGAGATCGCGTGACTGCGCATCGAGATAGTTCTTGCGCTCGCGCGCCGCCTGCAGTTCTTCCAGCGCCGCGAGATTCACCGCCCCCAGCGCCTTGATTTCCTCGTTGAGCCGGCCGATCTCATTCTGGAGCGCGCCCGGACGCGTGCCTTTTTCGAGCAGCCCGGCGATCTCGTCCTCGCGTGCCCCCGCCTCGGCAAGCTGCTGCGCATACTGCTCCTCGTTGAGCCGCGACTCCTGTTCCTTGAGGCGCATCTCGGCGATTTTCTCGCGCATCGGCTCAAGTTTCTGCTCGCACGCGTGCCTTTCCTCGTCGGTCGCCTTGAGCTGCCCTTCCATGCCCTCCAGCGCGTCGCGCGCCCGGGCAAGTGCCAGTTCGCGCTGGCTGCGCGTGGCCAGGGCTTGCTGCAACCGCTCCCGGAGCGGCGTCTCGTCGTAGCCGGCAAGCTCTTGATGACGCGACCCGAGGGTGGTCGTGAGTCGTCCCTCGTTTTCAGAGATAACTTTAACTGAGTTCCTTATCTCATTGATCTTACTATCACATGACTGCTGATGAAATACCGCCTGCTGAGCTTGGTCGCGGGCCTGCTGCAGGGCGTTGCGCTGCAGCTCGAGGACGTTCTCGGCACGCCGATAAAGGTCGGTGGCCAGCGCCAGCTGATGGCGCAGTTGATCGCCCTCCGACTGCAGTTGGGTGATGCGCGCCTGCGCTGCCTGCCGGTTCGCCGTCGCCGTGCCGGACTGCGCTTCGACTTCGGCCAGTTCCCCGCCGATCTGCTGCGCGCGCTGCGTCACCCGCTCGCCAAGCTCAGCCAGACGCAGCGCCTCTATCTGCAGCGCGTGATGGCGCTGCTGCCCGTCATGGATAATTTCGCGCAGCTCGTCGAGCCGGGCACGGTGCTGTTCCCTGTCCTGTTCCGCAGCGGCGACGGCCTGTCGCAGCGCGGCGAGCTCGGCGCGCGCCGCCTCGATCGCGCCGCCGAGCTGCTCGATCTCGCGTTGCCGCGTAAGCACGCCGTGCAATTCGGTGTCCGGCGCATGAAAGCTCACGCTGTGGCGGGTGAAGACGTGACCTTCGCGCGTCACCAGTATGGCGCCGGCCGGCAGCCGCCCGCGCGCAACAAGCCCGGTCGTCGTATCCGGCGCCACATGGACCTGGTGCAGCCAGTCCGCGACCACCGCATCCGACCGCGGATCGCTGCACGTCACGTAACGGCGCAGCGGCTCGCATCCGGCAAGCGGTGCAGAGGCCGGCGTCGCTTCGCGCACCGGCACGTACACCGTGACTTTGCCCGGCGGTGGCTCGCTGAACCAGCGCTCGGCCTGCTCGAGCCGCTCGAGCGCGATGGCATTCAAGCGCTCGCGCAGCACCGCTTCCAGCGCGTCTTCCCAACCGGGTTCGATACGAACCCCCTGCCACAGCCGCGGCGCCTTGCCCATGCCGCGCTGTCCAAGCCAGCCTTCAATGTCGGCACCGCGCGCGAGCCGCTCCTGCAGCTGCGTCAAGGCATGCAACCGCGCTTCCAGTCCGGCCAGGCGTTGGCTGGCACCTTCGAGCGCGGCACCCTGGTCACGCCACGCCTGCTCCGCCCGGGGCAGCTGCTCCTCGCAGGTCGCCAGGCTGTCACGCGCGCTCTGTTGAGCTGTCTCGAGTGCCGCGATTTCCTCGCGCAGCCGTGCCAGCCTCGAGGCATCGGTTGGCTGCAACGACTGGCGTTCCTCGCGGAGCCGCTGCGCGCGCTGCGCCAACTGCTCCAGCACCTGCCGGGCATGCACGCGCTTGGTCTGCTCCACTTCCAGTCCCTGCTCGGCCAGCGCCAGCGCGCGCTGCAGCTCGTCGTAACGGTTGCGGGTGGCGCGGAACGTTTCCTCCGCCACCGGCAGCTTGTCGTTTTCGCTCTTTACCGCCGTTTCGCACGCCGCCACGCGCTCCGCCGCGCGTGCGCGTTCGCCGCGCCATTCGGCGAAGCTGGCCTGTGCCGCTGCGAGCTGCGCGCGGTCGCGTTCGAGCTGCGCGCTGAGCTCCGCCAGTTCCCGATCCACGCGCTGGCGGTTCTCCCGCAGGTGTGCGATCTCCTGCTCGAGCCGCGCGGTCTCGGAGTTGGACTCGTAGGAAGCACCCTGCGCAGCGTGCACAGCATCGCTGGCACTGTAATGCTGCGCCCGCATCTCCTCGAGGCGTTTCCCGGCCTCGCGCAGCCGGGCGGTTTCCGCTTCCAGTTCCAGCCCCAGCCGCTCGATTTCCCGGGCATGCCGCGCGCGCTGCGCACCCGCCTCCTGCTTGCGCAGCAGCCACAGCAGATTCTGCGTGGTGCGCAGCCGTGACTGCAGTTCATGGTAGCGGGTCGCAACCTCGGCTTGCGCCTGCAGGTGCTCGAGTTGCTGGTCGAGTTCCTGGCGGATGTCTTCCACGCGCAGCAGGTTTTCACGCGTGTCCTGGAGCCTGAGCTCGGTTTCGCGACGGCGTTCGCGGTATTTCGAAACCCCAGCCGCCTCCTCCAGAAAGATGCGCAGCTCCTCGGGCTTGGCCTCGATCACCCGCGTGATCATGCCCTGTTCGATGATGGCGTAGGCGCGGCTGCCCAGGCCGGTGCCGAGGAAGATGTCGGCGACATCGCGCCGCCGCACATGGAGATTGTTGATGTAGTAGGAGGAATCGGAGTCGCGCTGGAGCACGCGCTTGACCGAGATCTCGGCGTAGCTCGACCATTGCCCGGCGGCCTTGCCGAGGCTGTTGTCGAAGATCAGCTCGACGCTCGCGCGGTTCACCGACTGGCGCTGGCCCGAGCCATTGAACAGCACATCCTGCATGGTTTCGCCGCGCAGATGCCGCGCGGAAGTTTCGCCGAGCACCCAGCGCACGGCATCTATGACGTTGGATTTGCCGCAGCCGTTGGGGCCGACGATGCCTACCAGTTGTCCGGGAACAGGGATGTGAGTGGGGTCTACGAAAGACTTGAAGCCGGCGAGGTTGATCTGCTTGAGGCGCACTCGTGTATTTTCGAAGTTATAATTTGCCCATGCACTTTAACGCGAGATTGTAGCGGATTTGGGCAGTCACGATAATGCCGGGCAAGCCTTCGAGGCGACTGGAAACCTTCGCCAATCCCCATCCCGCGCGCGACTACCGGATTCACATGGAAATACCGGAGTTTACCTGCCTGTGCCCGCGCACCGGCCAGCCCGACTTCGCGACCCTGGTCCTCGACTACGTGCCCGACCGGCGCTGCGTCGAGTTGAAAAGCCTCAAGCTCTATATCGGGTCGTACCGCAACGAGGGTGCGTTCCATGAGGCGGTGACGAACCGCATCCTCGATGACCTGGTGAAAGCGACGCTCCCGCGCTTCATGCGGCTCACCGCCCGGTTCTACGTGCGCGGCGGCATCTTCACCACCGTGGTCGCCGAATACGTCAAACCGGGCTGGAAAGCGAAGCCGGCAGTGGATCTGGCCGCGTTGCCCGCCGCCACCGGCAGCACGCG
>JAHFRO010000022.1:35809-39207 GCA_023266245.1 Betaproteobacteria bacterium
CGTGAATCCCAACCTCGAGCGCCTGCAGAGCTACCCGTTCCAGAAACTGAGCGCGCTGCTCGATGGAGCAAAGCCCGATCCAAGGCGCAAGCCGATCGCGCTGCACATCGGCGAGCCGAAGCATCCCACTCCCGGATTCATCAAGCAGGCGCTCGCCGACCATCTCGACGGGCTGGCCAACTACCCTCCGACGCTGGGAGGCGAGGCACTGCGGGTGGCGATCGCCGGGTGGCTGAAGCGGCGCTACGGCCTGGAGGCGGTGGATCCTCACAGCGAAATCATCCCGGTGAACGGCAGCCGCGAAGCGCTGTTCGCCTTCGCGCAGGCGGTGATCGATGCCACGCATCCCGACCCGGTGGTAGTCTGCCCCAATCCGTTTTACCAGATTTACGAGGGCGCGGCACTGCTGGCGCGGGCCGCGCCCCATTACCTCAACCATCTACCCGAAAAAGGCTACGCCTTTGATTTCGACGAGCTGCCGGTCGAGCTGTGGCGGCGCACCCAACTCGTCTACGTGTGCTCTCCCGCCAATCCTACCGGCTACGTAATGTCGTTCGAGGAATGGCGGCGACTGTTCGAGCTGTCCGACCGCTACGGTTTCGTGATCGCCGCCGACGAGTGCTATTCAGAGATCTATTTCGACGAAGCGCAGCCCCCGATCGGAGCGCTGCAGGCGGCGCAGCGGCTCGGCCGCAAAGGCTACCCGCGGCTGGTCATGTTCTCCAGCCTGTCCAAGCGCTCCAACGTCCCCGGCATGCGCTCGGGCTTCGTCGCGGGCGACGCCGCGATACTGAAGAAGTTCCTGCTTTACCGGACCTATCACGGCTGCGCCATGAGCCCGCCGGTACACGCCGCGAGCATCGCGGCCTGGAAAGACGAGGCGCACGTCGTCGAGAACCGCCGCCTGTACCGCGAAAAGTTCGCCGCGGTGCTCGACATTCTGCGGCCCGCGCTCGAGGTCGAAATGCCGGCCGCCGCCTTCTACTTGTGGCCGAAGATGCCGCTGCCCGATGACGAGTTCGCGCGCCGGCTGTACCAGGAGCAGGCGGTGTCGGTGCTGCCCGGCAGCTACCTCGCGCGCACCGCGCGCGGCGTCAATCCCGGAACCCACCGGGTGCGCATCGCGCTGGTGGCCCCGCTCGCCGAATGCGTCGAGGCCGCGCAACGGATCCGCGCCTTTGCCGGATCCCTGTGATAACAGGATAGAATCACCGGCATGAAACAGCTGCAGACCCTCATCGAGCAGGCGTGGGAGCGCCGCGCGGAAATCAGCCCGGCGAACGCCGCATCGGGGCTCAAGCGGGCGGTGGCGGACACCATCGAGCTGCTCGACCAGGGCAGGCTGCGCGTCGCGGAAAAGCTTTCAGGCGGCTGGGTCACCCGCCAATGGGCAAAAAAGGCTGTGTTGCTGTCGTTCCGGCTGCAGGACAACTACGTGATGAAGGACGGCTACACCCAGTACTACGACAAGGTTGCAGCCAAGTTCGCCGATTACACGCCGCGGGCCTTTCAGAAGGGCGGATTCCGCGTGGTGCCGCCGGCCGCCGTGCGCAAGGGGGCGTACATCGCGAAGAACGTCGTGCTGATGCCCTCCTTCGTCAACATCGGCGCCTATGTCGACGAGGGCACCATGGTGGATACGTGGGTTACCGTGGGTTCCTGTGCCCAGATCGGCAAGAACGTGCATCTTTCCGGCGGCGTGGGCATCGGCGGCGTGCTGGAGCCGCTACAGGCCAATCCCACCATCATCGAGGACAACTGCTTCATCGGAGCCCGTTCGGAGATCGTGGAAGGGGTGGTGATCGAGGAAGGCTCCGTCATCTCGATGGGCGTGTTCATCGGGCAAAGCACGCGCATCTACCATCGCCAGACCGGTGAAATCCTCTACGGGCGGGTGCCGGCGGGTTCGGTGGTGGTGCCCGGCAGCCTGCCCTCAGCCGACGGCCGGTGCAGCCTCTACTGCGCGGTGATCGTGAAGCAGGTGGACGCCAAAACCCGCGCCAAAACCAGCATCAACGAGCTGCTGCGCAGTGATTAATCCGGCGCTATGCAACACCCCAGGGAGTTGGCACAATGATCCATTAAGCCGGACAGGGTATGCCGGCTTAATTCCGCGTGTTGGAGCGCGCGCAGAGCGGCGCTCAACACGCTGGATGCGAACGGGATGCATGAGATCGCCGGTTTGACCGCCATCGCAGGCGAAACGTGGTACTAATTACTAGAGGGGGACGGTCATGTTTGTGACACCGCTTTACAAACTGATGTCCGACAAGCAGGCCTCGGACCTGTTCTTCACGGCCGGCGCGCCGATCCAGATCAAGCTGAACGGCGTGGTGATGCCGATCAACAGCCAGGTCCTCGACCCCGAGCAGGTCAAGAAGATCTGCTACGAGGTCATGACCGAGGCGCAGGTCAAGGAATTCGAAGCCACGCAGGAAATGAACTTCGCACAGAGCGCGGGCGAGCTCGGCAATTTCCGCATCAACATCTTCCGCCAGAAGAACTCCGTGGCAATGGTGATCCGGTTCGTGAAGCCGGAAGTGCCGCCCATCGATACGCTCGGCCTGCCGTCGATCCTGAAAGAAGTGATCATGGAGAAACTGGGCCTGATCCTGGTTGTGGGAGCCACCGGCTCGGGCAAATCCACCACCATGGCATCCATGATCGACTACCGCAACGGCACGAAGACCGGACACATACTCACCATCGAAGACCCGATCGAATTCGTGTTCAGGCACAAAAAGTCCATCGTCAATCAGCGCGAAGTGCGGGTGGACACGCATTCCTATGAGCACGCGCTGATCAACGCCATGCGCGAGGCGCCCGATCTGCTGATGCTCGGCGAGATCCGCGACCGCCCGACGCTGCAGACCGCGCTGCTGTTCGCCCAGACCGGGCACCTTTGCATGTCCACGCTGCACGCGAACAACAGCTACAACGCGCTCAACCGCATCATCAACTTCTTCCCGCTCGAAACGCGCGCGGCCCTGCTCTCCGACCTCTCCATCGCGCTGCGCGCCGTGGTCTCCCAGCGCCTGGTGCGCTCCGTGGACGGCAAGCGCACACCCGCGGTCGAGGTGCTGCTCAACACCAAGCACATCGCCGATCTGATCAAGGAAGGCGAGATCGGCCAGATCAAGGACGCGATGGAGCATAGCCTGGCACCGGGTTCGCAGACCTTCGAGCAGGCGCTGTTCCACCTCTACAGCTCGGGCAGGGTTGCGATCGAGGAGGCCATGGTCCACGCCGACTCGCCCACCAACCTGCACTGGCTCATCAACAACGCCACCAGGCCGCCCGCTGCGGCTGCGGCACAGACCCCGGGTACCAAAGTCACCCAGCCCGCAGACGATCTCTCGAGCATCAAGCTCAATCTCGACGCCCTCGGTTAGATCAGT
>JAHFRO010000022.1:39307-40619 GCA_023266245.1 Betaproteobacteria bacterium
AGTCTTGGCGGCGCGCTCATGGACCGTGGGCGAGCTGGTGCGTTACGGAGCGCGCCGTTTTCGTGCCGCCCGCCTCGCCTTCGGTCACGGCAGCACCACCGCGCTTGACGAGGCCGCATACCTGACGCTGCACACGCTGGGATTGCCCCTCGACGCATCCGCAAGGGCGCTCGCCCGCAGGGTCGAATCCCAAGCCGTGGCGCGGGTATTGAAGCTCTACGAGCGCCGCATCCGGCAGCGGAAACCCGCCGCCTATCTCACGCGCGAAGCCTGGCTCGGCGAACTCCGTTTCTACGTGGACGAGCGCGTTGTCGTGCCGCGCTCGCACATCGCCGAGCTGCTGCGCGCGGGCCTAGCCCCATGGCTTGCCGATCCCAAGAGAGTGAAGAGCGCACTCGACCTGTGCACCGGCTCCGGCTGCCTGGCGGTCCTGCTCGCGCACAGCTTCCCGCGGGCAAAGATCGACGCCGCCGACATCTCGCGTGCGGCGTTGACGGTGGCACGGATCAATATCAGGAAATACGGGCTGGGCAAACGCATCCACCTCATCGAGTCCGATCTGTTTTCCGCGCTTCGCGGAAAATACTACGACCTCATCGTCTGCAACCCGCCGTACGTCGCGGCGCGCAGCATGCAACGGCTGCCGCGCGAGTACCGCCACGAGCCGCGGACCGCGCTGGCGGGCGGCACCGACGGCCTCGATGCAGTGCGCGGGATCGTGCTGGGCGCGGCCGCGCATCTGACGCCGGGAGGATTGCTGGTGGTGGAAGTCGGCAGCGGCCGGCGGCGCGTGGAGCGCGCTTTTCCGCAGGTGCCGTTCACCTGGCCGCAGACCGCGGCCGGTCACGCCGTCTTCATCGTCCAGCGCGAACAACTCCCACGCCAGATGCTCTAAGAATAAAATCTTTAACCACAAAGGACACTAAGGACACCAAGAAGACAGGAACAATTATTCTTGAAACCTTCGTGTCCTTTGTGTCCTTCTTGGTTCAGGAATTGGGTTCAGTTCGAGTTGTAAACCCAGAGAACCAAGAAGCTGCCACACGTCGCGCGGCGCCAGCTCGATGAACTGTCCGCGCTTCAGGCGTGGCGGCAGACTCACGCTGCCGAAGCGCACCCGCATCAGCCGGCTCACCGTCAGACCCAATGCTTCGAACATCCGACGTACGATGCGATTGCGCCCTTCCCTGACCACGATCCGGTACCAGTGGTTCGCGCCCTCGCCGCCCTGGTCCTCGATCGAATCAAACCTTGCTTGACCGTCTTCCAGTCGAACGCCGTGCTTGAGTCTTTCCATATCCTCGGGCGTCAC
>JAHFRO010000200.1 GCA_023266245.1 Betaproteobacteria bacterium
CGGCCAGTACCTGCCGTTCTCGGCGATCGAAGTGCCGGCGCTCGCCGTGCCGGGCGCCGTCGTGATGCTGGATCTCTGGGTGTATGTTCCTTGAAAGGAAGACCATGAAGCGCAACTCGTTGACTCCCGTTCGTTGCCGCAGCCGCGTCTTGACGGTGCTGCGTGCCCTGGCCTTTGCCGCGCTGGCGGCGCCGCTGCCGGCGCCGGCCCAGGCGCCCGACACGGCGGCGGGCTTCCCGCCGCCGCAGATCCGCATCGTCGTCCCCTTCACGGCAGGCGGCGGCACGGACGTCATCGCGCGTCTCGTCGCAAAATACCTGTCCGAAGCCTGGAAGGTGACGGTGCTGATCGACAACCGGGTGGGCGCCGGCGGCGTGGTCGGCTCGCAGTGGGTGACGACGCAAAAACCGGACGGAGCGACCTTCCTCGCCGTCGCGAGCGCATTCGCCGTGCGCGCGGCCATCGATCGCAGCGTGCCGTATGACGCGACGAAGGATTTCTCCGGCGTCGGGCAGATGGCGGTTTCGCCGAGCTTCATGGTCGTGTCGCTGTCGCACGGCTTCAAGTCGCTCAAGGATCTGATCACGTACGCGAAGAACCAGCCTGGCGGCATCATCTATGGCTCGGCCGGCGTGGGCAGCACCGCTCACTTTCACGCGGCGGCGGTCGCGCATCTGGCCGGCATCAAGGCCGACCACGTCGCGTTCCGGGGCACGCCGGAAGCGGTCAACGACGCGCTGGCGGGGCGGGTTCTGTACGCGTTCGCGCCGGGGCCGAACGCGATTCCGCTCGCCAAGGCGGGGAAGCTCCAGATCCTGGTGACGACTTCTCCCGCCGGCGCACGCTTCCTGCCGGGCCTGCCGAGCATCGCGCAGGCCGGGCTGCCCGGTTACGAAGGCGACGACTGGTTCGGCGTGTTCGCGCCGGCCGGCACTCCGCTTGCGATCCGGGAGCGCATGTCGAAGGAAATGGCGCGCATCCTCGCGCTGCCCGAAGTCCGCGAGCGCCTGTTCGCGCTCGGCGCGGAGGCTGTTTCGACGGGGCCCGTGGAATTCGAGTCCATGGTGCGCGAATACATCGCGCGCATGCGCAAGCTCGGGGACGAAATCGGCATCAAGCCGGAATGACCGGCCGCGACGGCGCGACCAACCGTTCAAGGAGCCGCCCTCATGGGATCGATCGAAGCACGCCTGAAGAAGATGGGCTACGTATTGCCGCCGCCGTTCGTGTTCCCGAAGAACAACCGCACCGGCTGCACCCAGGCCGGCGTGCTGCTCCTGCTGTCCGGGCACGGGCTCGATCTGCCGAAGCTGCCCGGCGTGCGGCAGACCGGCAAGTTCGGCGTCGACATCACGGTGGAAGAGGGCTACGCGACCGCGCGCGCGGTGGCGCTCACCATGCTCGCGACGATCAAGTCGCATTGCGGCGACCTGGATCGCGTGAAGCGCGTCCTGCGCCTGTTCGGCATGTGCAATTGCACGCCGGATTTCGCGCAGCAACCGCAGGTCATCGACGGCGCCTCGGACCTCTTTTTCGAACTGTGGGGCCCGGAGTTTGGGAAACACGCCCGCTCGGCGGTCGGGCACGTTGCGCTTCCGCGCGGCATCGCGGTGGAGATCAACGGCGAGTTCGAATTGTTTGCGTGACCACGGCAATTCGGGTCGTAGCGACCTTTCACTCACGGTCGGCTTCTGCTTGACGGCGGCGTGCACGAGGCGAAAGCTTTCGCGGAGTGACTTCCCGACCCCGATTTACCGACAGGCATTGTCAGGTTTTTCCCGACAGCTATTTCCCATAACTTGTCGTACATTGTGACGACGTCATACTGTTCTTGACGGCGACGCAGGGGAGGCGGAAGCTTTCCGCGTTGGTCGGGACACAACAAGTCCGAATGACTGACCCCGGCCTCCGGTAGTCTCGATACTGGCTTATCAACAATGGCGACAGCCTCACGCACCGAAGCGCAGCAGCGCGCCGACGAGATTCGCGTGTTCGCGCAGGAGCTGGATCGTCTTGAGCGCGCCGGCGTCGTTGCGCTCACGGATGCGCAACGCAAGGCGGTCAATGACTATCACCAGGATTTGCTTGCGCAGTACGCGCAGGAGTACGACGTTGACCGGGATGTGCGTTCCAAGCAGTTGTCGCTCGGCATGCGGGTGGTGTCCTTTCTGGGCGCACTGGCGCTCGCCGCGAGCGTCTTTTTCCTGTTTCGGCAGTTCTGGGACCGTTTTTCGACCGTCGCGCAGGTGGCGGTCCTGATCGGCGCCAGCCTGGGCACGTTCGCGGTCACGGTCTGGATGCAAAGCCGCGAGTCGTCCGGCTACTTCACCAAGCTCTCGGCGATGGTCGCGTTCGCGTGCTTCGCGATCAATATCGCGCTGCTCGGGCAGATCTTCAACGTCACGCCGTCGGACAAAGCGCTTGTCCCGTGGGCCGCACTCGCGCTGCTGCTCGCTTACACCTGTGACCTTCGGCTGCTGCTTGCAGCGGGGATCCTATGCATCATTGCGTTCGTTGCGGCGCGCACCGGCACGTGGGGCGGCATGTACTGGCTCGATTTCGGCGAGCGCCCGGAAAACTTCTTTCCCGCAGCGGTGAGCCTGTTTCTGGTTCCGCAGTTGATCCCGCACGGTCGCTTCGGCGGCTTCGGCGCCATCTACCGGGTGTTCGCTCTGCTCACGCTGTATTTGCCGATCCTGGTGCTCGGCAACTGGGGTCGCTTGAGCTATCTCGGCTTCGATTCCGCCGTGATCGAGGGCTCGTATCAGGTGCTGGGATTCGTCTTGAGCGCGGGCGCGATCTGGCTCGGCGCGCGCCGGCAGTGGGGTGAGGTCGTCAACACCGGCGCGGTGTTCTTCGTGATCTTTCTGTACACCAAGTTCTACGACTGGTGGTGGGAGATCATGCCGAAATATCTCTTCTTCCTCGTGCTCGGGCTGACCGCGGTGCTGCTGATCTTCGTCATGCGCAGGCTGCGCGCGAAAGCTTATGAGCTGTTCGGAGGCAGGGCGCCATGACGTGGTCGCGCAGACACACGCTGATCGCCGGCATCGCGCTGATCGCGCTCACGAATGCCGTCGCGCTTATCGGGGTCTGGTACAACCGTAGCGGCGAGCCGGAAAGCGCGCTGCGGCTCACGCAGCGAGAGCTTGCGCCACCGTATTGGCGCGGTGTCGACCGCGAAAGCGGTGGACTGGAGCTCAAGTTGCAGTGGCGCGCACTCAACAAGGGCAGCAACGAGATTTACCCGGGTGTCGGCAGGCAACCGGCATGGCTGGATCGAGCGAAGCTCGAAACGCTGGGATTCGACATGTCGCAGCCGCAAAATACCGCTGCCGGACGCAGGCACTACGAAAGGCTGCTGTCGAAAGAGGTATTTCTCGCTCTCGAACTCGACGGCCCTGCGTACCAGGAGGCATTGCAGCGCGCACAGCGGCTGGCGGACAACCCGCCCGCGCAGCGCGTGCCTTCTACCGGTTACAGCTCGCCCGCGGAGCAGTTGAAGCGCGAACAGACCATGGCGAGCCGGCTATTCACCGTCGATGCGAGTCTCGATCCGGCGGTGCTGCGCAACAAGTACCCCGATCGCAGCCACTACGCGATCGTCCGCGGGCGCGTTCGCGTGAGCTTCTACGGTGGCAGCGCCACAACGCCCGCGCAACTGACCGTACACCTCAGCGAGGTGATCAACGACCGCATCAGCGTGCCGCCTGAATTCCGGCCGGCGTTTGATTCCCTGCCGCGCACGTCCACCTGGGGGGACGTGACAGCATCGCGCTTCGAAGTGACGCTCGCCTTCGGCAAGCGCTTCGAGCCGTGGATTATCGCCGCGAGTGCGGGAAAATGAAGCGGGCTAGCAAGGAAACCGGTTTCTATTCCCGATTATTTGCAGCTTGACGGCGGCGCGGGGCGTTCGGAAGCGTTCGCGACAATTGACTCCGCCCCCATTCTCTTTCCGAAACAGCGTGACGGGTGAGCAGCCCGTTTGCTTCTCCGCGCGAGCGCAACCGATGGCACTGCGCGTCGGACAGGCGGGTGTTCGCCGGCGACGTTTCGGCCCGCATGAGGTTGCCCGGTTCTTCGCTGTGGTCGCCGCTGTCGGACAGCACGTGCACCAGCTCATGGGCAAGCGCAAGCGGCAGGTCGCGCGAACCGTATGCAACCCAGACGGTGTTTGCGAGCTCGGGACGCGCCGGCGCGTTTTCCAACCCGATGGACTCCGCGTCGTACGCGGGCTGGTTCAACATATCGTCGACATAGAAAATCGCGGGCTTCGAAACCGCGACCTCGCGCAGCAATTCTCTCGATACCGGCGTGGAGTAGAAATGAAACCGGCGCGGCGCCTCCAGCACGCGCAGCTCAACGCCCGCCAGC
>JAHFRO010000201.1:0-1902 GCA_023266245.1 Betaproteobacteria bacterium
AGGCAGAAGGTAGAGGGAGGGACGCTTGCTATAAGGTGTTTTCCTTCATCCTTCCGCCTTCATCCTTCCACCTTGACAAGAAAAAGCCGGCCCGAGGGCCGGCTTTTTCTTGTCGCGTTGCCGCGGCGTTACTTCTTCATTTCATCCTTCTTCATTTCGTCTTTCTTCATCTCATCCTTCTTCATTTCGTCCTTCTTCATCTCGCCTGCAGGAGCGGGAGCCGGGGCAGTTGCTTCAGCTTTGGGCGCAGGCGCCGGCGCTGGTGCCGGGGCAGGCGCCGGAGCGGGAGCTGCCTTCGGGGGAGGCGGTGGGGCGGCCTTTTCGCCGCAAGCACTTAAACCGAGTGCCACGAACGTGGCGATGAGGAGCGAGCGTGTCATGTTTGTTTTCCCTTAAACGATGTGAATGGTTGATCCCAAAAACAACGGCCGGCGCAATACCGACCGAACGGTAACGGCTGATGGCGATCAGTCGTTGACAGCATTTTAGCAGCTTTGGACCGCGCCGAGCATGGTCACAATGTGGAAAGTGCCGCCGCGGCGTGCTACAGCCCGGTAGTGTTGGCGGAGACGGCGGGGGCGGACGCCTCCCAGATCTCGGCAAAGCGGTCGAGCAACTGCTGCGCGCCGTTCACGTCGTTGGCGCCGTGCGCCGCGCGCAGATGGTCGTAGTGGAAGCGGTGCACGTAGTGGTTGGCGTCGAACACCACGAACGGATCGTAGACCTGCTTGGCCGGTTGCAGCGTCTGGTGGATTTTGACCGCGGCGCTGAACTGCTGCAGCAGATCGAGCATGCGCGGGCACTCGCGCTCGATCGGATCGGCCTCGTGAACCACGATCATCAGTCGGTTGAGGCGGCTCGCCAGCAGAAATTGGCGCAGCGCCTCGTAGCGCGTGAGCGAGTTGTAGGCGCGCGACAGGGCCTTGTCGAACACGCGGATAAAGCGTTGGGTTTGCGGAATCAGGCTGTCGATCACCGCCTCGTACTCGCGCATGCCGTCGAAGCGGCGGTATTCGGCGTTCGGCAGGTTGCCGGTTACACGTGCGGTCATTCGTCACCCGTCACTGGTCAGCAGTCAGATGCGCGTTGAGCGGCGGGTTGGCCGTCCGCTCCAACGCGCAGGATTAAACCAGCGTTTCACGTCCGGTTTAATTCAATATAGCCCGCCCGGTACCACTGGTAAAGCCAGTGCGCCGACTCGCGGTCGGGCCGGATGAGCGGCGGAAGCCGGCGCCGGTCGGCCAGCCGCACCAGCAGGCGCGCGGCAGGCGTGCCCACCGGGCACGCTTCGCCATTGATGAAGAGGGTGCCGCCGCGAAACAGCATCCGGGTCGGCAGCGCGAGGCGCACGCCGTGGCGCGCGGAGCGTGCGGCAAACGCCCGCGCCGTGTAGGGGCGCGACGGGCGCGTGAACACGATGTGGGCCTTGGGCTCGGTGAGATGGCAGCCGAGAAAGCGCGCGACATCCGCGCCGCTCCAGCGGATGTGCCCGAGCATGCGTTTTACTTTCTGCACCATGCTGCTGCCGAGGCGGGCGGGGTGGCGCTGCGGGCGGAGATCCGGGTCCTCGTAGATTCCGGAAAGCTGCAGCTGGTCCTGCAGAAACTCCAGAAATCGTGCCCCCAGCTCCTGCGCGCCCGGCGCGCGGAAACCGATCGAGCAGGTGATGCAGTCGGTGACCGCGGTTCCGTCGTGCGCGCAGCGCGGCGGCAGGTACAGCATGTCGCCCGGCTGCAACACCCATTCCCGGACGGGGCGGAAGCGGCGCAGTATCCTGAGCGGCGCGCCGGGGACGAGCGAGAGGTCGCGCTGGCGGCTGATGCGCCAGCGCCGCGCCCCCTCGCCCTGCAGCAGGAACACGTCGTAGCTGTCGAAGTGAGGGCCAACACCGCCGCCGGGCGG
>JAHFRO010000201.1:2002-4341 GCA_023266245.1 Betaproteobacteria bacterium
AAAAATGCATGATGAAAACGCTTGACCGCGGCGACCGTTGTTCACACAATGGTTCTGCACATGATGCCGGAAGCCGAACGCAACTCTTCCACGCTGCAGCCGGGGCAGGCGGCGCCGGGCTTCGATTTGCCTGACGCCGACATGAACATGGTGAGTCTCGAGAGCTTCAGGAACCGCCGCACCGTCGTGCTCTATTTCTACCCCAAGGACGACACCCCGGGCTGCACGCTGGAGGCGATCGACTTCAGCGAGCTGGAGGACGGCTTCGGCGCGCTCAAGACCGTGGTGCTGGGCATCAGCATGGATGACTGCCTCTCGCACGGGGCGTTCCGCGACAAGCACGGGCTGAGCGTGCAGCTGCTCGCGGACGTGGACGGTGAGGTGTGCCGCCTTTACGGGGTGCTGTACGACAAGGAGGTGGACGGGAAGAAGAAAACCTGCATCGTGCGCTCCACTTTCATCATCGACCGCAAGGGCCAGCTCAAGCACGCGCTCTACGGCGTCAACCCGCGCGGCCACGCCGCCGAGGTGCTTGGGCTGTTGAAAAGCATCGGTAAGTGCAAATAGCCAAAAACGGAGTCGTGGCGCTCACCTACGAGCTCTACGATGCCGACGGCAACCATCCGCTCGGCCGGCCGGACGCTGCATTTCGCGTGCACCGTGACCGCGGTGCGTGCGGCGAGCGCGGAAGAGATGTCGCACGGCCACGTGCACGGGAAGCATGGGCACCATCATTGATCAAAAGCGTGATTCGTGAGTTGTGAGTCGAAGAACCTGAAAGTTACGGCTCGAGGGTTTAACGATTCACGATTCACGAATCACGATTCACGACTCACGCCTTTCGAGAATCAGCTGCCCGGCGTCGCCTCGAACTTGACGCGCCCGGCTTCCTCCATCACGCGTATCCGCACCCAGTTCATCTCCGGGCTGCCGAACACCTCCACCCGCGTGAAGTTGGCGAACGCTGCGCCGCTCGCGGGATCGCGCAGCGGCCGGTCCACGCGGTAACGGTGCGTATCGCCGTGGACCAGCAGCACTTCGCCCGGGAAGCTGCGCGCCCGCGCTGCGAACTCGCCTACCAGCTCGACGAAGCCCCGGCGCGGCTGCCCCGAGGAGCCCCAGGGATTCGCGTGCATCAACACCACCACCGCGCGTAGCCTGCGCACGCGTGCGAGGTCGAATGACTGCGCAAGCCACTCGCGGATCGAAGTGCTGCGCCGCGAGAATTCCTCCGGCCTGCGGCGGGCGTTGTTATCCGGGCCGGGCACGTTGAGCGTCACGAACAGCACGCCCCGGTGCTCCCAGCGCGCGTGCTCGGGATAGTCGTGGGCGCGTTGCGTCAGGTCAGACTGGCGCGCTAACGCGATCCGGCGCTGGCCGAGGCTCACGCCGCCTGCGAAGAAAACCTCGCGCAGCTTCTGCAGGCGCTCGAGCGGATCGTGGCCGCCGGCGAAGACGCGCGAGCAGTCGGTCCACTCATTGTCGCCCGGCACGAACACGAACGGATGGTGCGACAGCTCGAACCACTGCCGGCGCTCGAGGAACAGCTCGTCGCTGCAGACGCCGATTGCGCTCTTGAAGTCGCCGACGTGGACCACGAAGGCGAGGTTTTCGCGGTTCATCTCGGCGATGAGATCGGGGAAGCGCGCCTCCTCGTCCCGCGTATAGGGCGTGTCGCCAAATGCCGCAAAAGTGAACTCCGCCGTTGCGGCGCCGCCCGAGAGCGCGATCCACAGCGCGAGGCAGGCGATGGCCCGGCGGAAAATGCGTGACTGGTGAGGCGTGACTGATGAAGCGTGACTGATGGGGCGTGACTGATGGGGCGTGACTCGTGATTCGTTTGCCGACCTCGACGCCTTGGCGCTTGGGCGATTCATCCCGGATTTGTTCTTCCTTGGCGTCTTTTGTGTCCTTGGCGGTTCAGCTTTTTGCCTATGTCGGCGCTAATCGGCGTTCGTCGGCGGTTAATCAATTGCTCTTGTCGTCGTCGAGCTGCTGGCGCAAACGATAGAGCAGCTCCAGCGCTTCCTTGGCTGTGAGCGCGTCCGTGTCGAGCTCGCGCAGCAGCTTGAGAGCCGGATGTTCCTGCGGCGCGTCGTTCGCGGTCTGTTCGCGCGGCGCAACAAACAAATCACGCTGCGGGCCCGCCGCCAGGCCGTGCTCTTCGAGTTCCGCCAGGCGCCGGCGCGCGGCGCGGATCACTGCGCCCGGCACGCCAGCGAGGCCCGCCACCTGCAGCCCGTAGCTCTGGTTGGCGGGGCCTTCCTCCACACTGTGCAGGAACACGATGCGGTCCTTGTGCTCGACCGCGTCGAGGTGCACGTTGGCGACCTGGCGGA
>JAHFRO010000202.1:0-3013 GCA_023266245.1 Betaproteobacteria bacterium
TTGCCGTCACCACGACGGATATGCGTTATCTCCAGGTCAACGACAAGTACTGCGATATCCTCGGTTACCCCCGCGACGAGCTCCTGGCATTGAGCGTGAAGGACGTGCAGAAGCCGGGAGGCGTCGAAGAATCGGTCGAGTCCCGCCACAAACTGATCTCCGGCGAGCTTACCTATTCATTTCGCGAGAAGCAGCTGATGCGCAAGGACGGGTCCCCGGTGTGGGTGGCGCTGTCGACATCGCTGGTGCGCGACGGCAACGGCGCGCCCAAGCACTTCATCACGGTGGCCGAGGACATCTCGGAGCGCAAGCAGGCGGAGGAGGCGCTGAAGGAAAGCGAAGAGCAGTTCCGCCAGCTCGCGGGCAACATCCCGCAGGTGTTCTGGATTACCGACGTCGCGCAGAAGAACACACTTTACGTCAGTCCCGCTGCAGAGACTCTGATCGGGCGACCACTAGAGGAGGTCCGCGCCAACCCTCGTGTACTGATACGCGCGATACACGAGGAGGACCGCACACGCGTCTATACCGCGCGGAAAACTGCCATGGCGGGAAGCTACGATGAAACGTTCCGCATCGTCAGGCCGGATGGTTCCATTCGCTGGGTGCACGACCGCGCGTTTCCTGTGCACGATGCCGAAGGCAGGGTCTACCGCATCGCCGGAATCGCCGAGGACGTTACCGACCGCAAGTTCGCCGAAGAACGGCTGATGCAGTTGGCGCACTACGACGTGCTCACCAGCCTGCCCAACCGCGTGCTGTTCTACGACCGGCTGCGGCAGGTTCTCGCCCAGGCCAGGCGCAACCAGTGGACCGTGGGCGTCATGTTCATTGATATCGACCGCTTCAAGAACGTCAACGACACGCTCGGCCACGCGGTGGGTGACAAGCTGTTGCAGCAGGTCTCCGAGCGGCTCACGCAGTCGGTGCGCTCGGGCGACACCGTGGGGCGGCTCGGCGGCGACGAGTTCGCGATCGTGCTGTCGGACCTTGCCACCGCTCAGGATGCCAACCTGGTGGCGCAGAAGATCATGGCGAGCTTCCACGAGCCGTTCAAGCTTGAAGGCGCCGAGGTCTATGTGACGGCGAGCATCGGCATCACGCTCTATCCCAATGACAGTACCGAGCAGGACACGCTGATCAAGAACGCGGACGCGGCGATGTACCGGGCCAAGGCGGTGGGACGCAACAGCTACCAGTTCTACACCCCTGAGATGAACGCACGGGCGCTGGAAATCCTGAGCATGGAAAGCAGCCTGCGCCACGCCCTCGATCGCAACGAGTTCCTGCTCTACTACCAGCCCAAGGCCAGCATTGCCGACGGCGGCGTCGTCGGGATCGAGGCGCTGATGCGCTGGCAGCATCCGGAGCGCGGGTTAGTGTCTCCGCTCGAATTCATGCCGGTGCTGGAGGAAACCGGCCTGATCGTGCCGGTGGGCGAATGGGTGCTCAAGACGGTGTGCGCCCAGATCAAGGCGTGGGAGCGCGCCGGCGCCCGTACCATGCCGGTCGCCGTCAACCTGTCCGCGCGGCAATTCTCGGCACAGGATCTCGGCCCCACCATCCAGCGCATTCTTGAGGAGTATCAGGTTGATCCCGCGCTGATCGAGCTCGAGATCACGGAAAGCTCCATTATGACCAACCCCGAGGAAGCGGCGCACACGCTCGAGTATCTGGAGAAGCTCGGTGTCAGCCTTTCCATCGACGACTTCGGAACGGGTTACTCGAGCCTCGGTTATCTCAAGCGTTTTCCGCTTGGCTCGCTCAAGATCGACCACTCGTTCGTGCGCGACCTCACCACCGACGTCGATGATGCCACCATCACCCGCGCGGTGATCTCGATGGCGCACAGCCTGGGATTAAAAGTGATAGCCGAGGGCGTGGAAACCGAATCACAGCTCGCCTTCCTCGCCGAATACGGCTGCGACGAGATTCAGGGCTATTATTTCTCGCGACCGATGGCTGCAGAGGAGTGCGGCGCCTGGCTCAAGGAAGGACGGCGCCTGCAGCGGGCGGCCCTGGTCGCTGACTCCAGCGCACCGGTCGTGTTGCTGGTGGACGATGATGACAATGCGCTCATGCTCGTCAAGCGCGCCCTTGCCAAGGACGGTTACCGCATCCTGACGGCGCAAAGTGCGCACGAGGCGCTGACGCTGCTCCGCGATCACCACGTGGACGTGGTGATTTCCGACCAGCACATGCCCGGAATCCCGGGTGTGGAGTTCCTGCAGCGCGTCAAGACGTTGTTCCCGAAGACGGTGCGCATGATGACCAGCGGCTACACCGACTTCCTGACCATGACCGAAGCGGTCAACAAAGGCGAAATCTTCCGCTTCCTGCCGAAGAACTTGAGTGAGGAGGCCCTGCGCGCCGACGTGCGTGAAGCGCTGCGGGCGCGGGCGGAAGCGGCGGCCAACAACGGGCGCTTCGTCGCCCCGGGAACGGTCGGCAAATAGACATCTTCTGCGCCGGCGGTATCAAGAGCGGATGAAACCGCCGATCAACGCCGACGAACGCAGATATTGAATCTGTTCGGCTCGTTTTCGTTTGCTGTTGGATTTATCGGCGTTTATCTGCATTAATCTGCGGTTCCCTTTCGGATTTCTCGGTCCTCGGCGGGCTACTCGACCAGGATCGCCGCGATCACCTTGCGGCCTTCCGCCGCCAGAATGTTGTAAGTGCGGCACGCAGCCCTGCTGTCCATCACTTCCAGACCCGCGCCCGTGGCGGCGAGCGCGCGCGCGAGTTCGGGCCGCGGGAAACACTGTGCCGCTCCCGTCCCGAAAACCACGATTTCCGGTCTCAGCGTCACGACGAACTCGAAATCGGCGGCCGTAAGCCCCTCGAAGCCGCTCACCTGCCATTCCGTGACCGATTGCGGGGTCACCACCACGCTTTTCCCGTAGCGCACGTTGTTGACCGCGACATACCCCGCTCCATAGCCGGAAAAGAGGTTCTGGCCCGCGCTTTGGGAAAGGTGGAGCTTCAAGTGATAACCTTCTGATTTGCTGTG
>JAHFRO010000202.1:3113-4322 GCA_023266245.1 Betaproteobacteria bacterium
AATTATACGCTTTTGCACCGCAACGCGACGCAGCATGGAAGAATTCGCTCGCATCAAAAGATTGCCGCCGTACGTGTTCAACGTCACCGGCGAGCTCAAACTCGCCGCGCGCCGTCGCGGTGAAGACATCATCGATTTCAGCATGGGCAACCCTGATCAGCCCACGCCGCGCCACATCGTGGAGAAGCTGGTCGAGTCCGTGCAACGGCCGGATACCCACCGCTATTCGGTGTCGAAGGGCATTCCGCGGCTGCGCCGTGCGATCTGCAACTGGTACCAGGCGCGTTACAACGTCGAGCTCGATCCCGACACGGAAGCGATCGTCACCATCGGTTCGAAAGAGGGCATCGCGCACCTGGCGCTCGCCACGCTCGATACCGGCGACATCGTGCTCGTGCCGAACCCGAGCTACCCGGTCCACATCTACGGTCCGGTGATCTCGGGCGCCGACATCCGGCACGTGCCGATGCTGCCGGGCGCGGACTTCTTCGAGTCGCTCGAGCGCGCGATCCGCGATTCGTACCCGAAACCCAAGATGCTGATCGTGAACTTCCCGAGCAATCCAACCACGCAGTGCGTCGAATACGTCTTTTTCGAGCGATTGGTCGGGATCGCCCGCGAGCACCATATCTACGTCGTGCACGATCTCGCCTATGCCGACATCGTGTTCGACGGCTACCAGGCGCCCTCGATCATGCAGGTGCCGGGTGCGCGCGACATCGCGGTCGAGTTCTTCACCATGTCCAAGAGCTATAACATGGCGGGCTGGCGCGTAGGCTACATGGTGGGCAACCGCGAATTGGTCACCGCGCTCGCGCGCATGAAGAGCTATCACGATTACGGCACGTTCACCCCGATTCAAGTGGCTTCCATCATCGCGCTGGAGGGGCCGCAGGATTGCGTCGATCAGGTGCGCCAGACCTATCAGACCCGGCGCGACGTGCTGTGCAGCGGCCTCAAGTCGTCAAACTGGAACGTCGAGGTGCCGAAAGCGACGATGTACGTGTGGGCTCCCATCCCCGAGCCTTATCGTGCGATGGGTTCGCTGGAATTCTCGAAAAAGCTGCTCGCCGAAGCCAAGATCGCGGTAGCCCCGGGGATCGGTTTCGGTCACTATGGCGACACTCACGTGAGGTTCGCCCTCATCGAGAACGAAGCGAGGACCAAGCAGGCGATCCGCGGTATCAAGGACATGTTCCGCAAGGACGG
>JAHFRO010000065.1 GCA_023266245.1 Betaproteobacteria bacterium
CGGCGTGGACTCGCTTGATGCGGCGCTGAAGAAGCTCGAGCCGTTCCGTCTCGACGGCGTGATGCAGAAGATGCGCTGCCCGTTCCTCCTCGTGCACGGGGCGGACGACGAGCAGATCCCACTCGCAGACGCGCAAAAGCAGTTCGACGCCTGCGGCTCGAAGGACAAGACATTCCGTGTCTTCACCGCCGAGGAAGGCGGCGCCCAGCACTGCCAGCGCGACTACCTCACGCTGGTGGTGGCGATCATGTGGGACTGGTTCGAGGACAAGCTGGTCCGCGCCTGACGGCGATCAAAAGCAATCGAGCCGCCGATGAACGCCGATTGAAACCCAAAGCTCTCACCGCGGAGCAACGCGGAGGACGCGGAGGAAAACCGAAAAATAATGAAACCGCAGATGAACGTAGATAAACGCGGATAAAAACTAAGGTGGACCTTCGACTCACGAATCACGATTTACGTGGTTAAGACCAGTCACGCCTTCGCAAGATGAGCAACCTGCTGCGGCGCTGCCACGAGTGCGGCCAACCGCTCGGCCAGAAGGACCTGTTCTGCCCGCGCTGCGGCGCGAAGCAGCGGCGGGAAAAGCTGCGCCGCCTCAGCGCTTGCCGCCGCGCAGCAGTTTCGCGCTGCGCTTCACGGCCTTGACGATGTTGATGTAGCCGGTGCAGCGGCAGAGGTTGCCCTCGAGCCCGTGGATGATCTCCTCCTCGGTCGGGTTGGGCTGGTCCTTCAGCAGTCCCACCGTCGCCATGATCATGCCCGGCGTGCAGAAGCCGCACTGCAGGCCGTGGCACTCGGAGAAAGCGCGCTGGACGGGGTGGAGCTTCCCGTTCTTCGCCAGGCCCTCGATGGTCAGCACTTCCGCGCCGTTCGCCTGGATCGCGAGCATGGAACACGATTTCACCGCCCGCCCGTTCACGTGCACCGTGCAGCAGCCGCACTGGCTGGTGTCGCAGCCCACGTGCGTGCCGGTGAGGCCCAGCTCCTCGCGCAGGAAATTGGCGAGCAGCGTGCGGTCTTCGACGTTGCGGGCGTGCCTGACGCCGTTCACCTTGATCTCGACTTTGGCCATGTTCTTTCCTGGAGGTGATTCGTGAATCGTGATTCGTGATTCGACTATTCGGAGTTTTTCTCTGCGTCCTCTGCGCCCTCTGCGGTGAGAGGTGGTCGTTCTTGACTCAATTCTGTTTGGTTTCCTTGGCGTCCTTGGCGTCCTTGGCGGTGAGAGCTTGTGGTGTTAACGGCCGCGGGCCGCAAGTTTCGCGACCGCGCGCTTCGCCATCACGCGAACCAGGTTTGCCCGGTAGGCACGATCGACGTGGATGTCCTCGTTGAAGTCGTCCACCTTGAGCGCGGCGCCATCGAGCGCTGCGGGCTTCAGGCTCTTCGCCAGCGCGGTTTCCGCTGCCTTCCAGCGGAACACGCCGGGCCCCGCCCCGGTCACCGCCACCCGCACGCCCTGCGCCGTTACCACGACGAACACGCCCGCCATCGCGTAACCCGAAGCCGGGTGATGAAACTTGGCGTAGGCGGCGCGCTTCGGAACCGGGAAGACGATGCGCTTGATGATTTCGCCTTCTTCCAGCGCGGTCGCGAACATGCCCCGGAAGAAATCATCTGCGGCTATTTCACGCTTCGTGGTGACGACGGTCGCGCTTAAGCCCAGCACCGCGGCGGGATAGTCAGCGGCCGGATCGTTGTTCGCCACCGATCCTCCCAGGGTGCCCAGGTTGCGCACCTGCGGGTCGCCGATCAGCCCCGCCAGTTCGGCAAGCGCCGGGATCGCTTTCTTCACCGCCGCTGAGATGGCGACATCATGATGCCTGGTCGCCGCGCCGATCGCGAGTTTCCCGTCCTTCACTTCGATGCCGCGCAGCTCGCGCAGCTGCGCAATGTCCACCAGGTGCGAATGCCGGGCGAGCCGCTGCTTGAGCGTCGGCACCAGCGTCATCCCGCCAGCGAGGAGCTTCGCTTCCGGGTGCGAGGCGAGAAACTTCGCGGCTTCCGCGAGGGACTTCGGCCGCACGTAGTTGAGCGCGTACATCAGTTCTTCCCCTTCTTCGCCGACTGGATCGCGTGCCACAGCTTCGCCGGGGTCAGCGGCATGTCGAGGTGCTGCGCGCCCAGCGGCCGCAGCGCGTCCACCACCGCGTTGGCGAGCGCCGCGAGCGAGGCGGTGCAGCCCGATTCGCCCACGCCCTTCGCCCCCAGCGCGTTGTTGGCGCTCGGCAGCGGGTGGTCCTCGACGTTGATCGCGCGCAGCAGGCCCGCGCGCGGCATGCAGTAGTCCATGAAGCTGCCGGTCAAGAGCTGCCCGGTATCGCGGTCGTACACCACCTTCTCGCAGAATATCTGCCCGGCGCCCTGCGTCACCGCGCCGTGCACCTGCCCTTCGACCACGGCGTGGTTGACGACGTTGCCGGCGTCGTCCACCGCGTTGTAGGAGACAACGCGCGTCGTGCCGGTCTCGGGTTCGATCTCCACTTCCGCGACGTGGCAGCCGTTGGGGAAGGTCGAGCCGACGGTTGCCTCGGCCATCACGCTGAGCGGCTGCTTTTTCGCGAGCTCGGCGAGCCCGATCTTCTTCTTCGATCCGCGCGCCTGGAACGCACCGTGCGCGTATTCGACCTGCGAGGGCTCGACCTGGAGCTCCTGCGCGGCCAGCGACCTGCCCTGATCGATCAGCTTCTGCGCGGCGAGCTTGCATACGCTGCCCGCGCCCACCAGCGAGCGCGAGCCCCCGGTATGGTTGCCGATCAATCCCTTGCTCTGGACGCTCTCGCGCAGCCGCACCCGCTCGAGCGGAAGCCCCAGCGTGTCCGCGACGACCATGGCGAAAGTCGTCTCATGGCCCTGGCCCGATGATTGGGCGACGGTATAGGCCGTGACGGTCCCGTCGGCGCTGCATTCGAGCGTGATCTGGTCCTTGGGGAAAAGCCCCGCTCCGGTGTTCTCGATCACGGTGGAAATGCCGATGCCGCGGAGCTTGCCCTTCTTCTGCGATTGCGCGCGCCGCTTCGCAAAGCCCTTCCAGTCGGCGACCTTCAGGGCCTTTTCCAGTACGCCCCGCAGGTCGGCGTTCTCGTAGGTGGAGCCCGTCGGCGTCTTGTACGGGAACGCTTCGCGCGGGATGAAATTGCGGCGCCGGAGCTCCGCCGCGTCCATCTTGAGCTCGGCCGCCGCCTGGCTCACCAGCCGCTCGATCACGTAAGCGATGTCGGGGCGCCCCGCGCCGCGGTAGGCGGCGACCGGCACGGTGTTGGTGAACGCCAGCCGGAAGCGGCCATAGAGCGCGGGGATGCGGTACACCCCCGTCATGCAGGCGGAGGGGTTGCGCGTGTGGCTCGCCGAGCCGGTCGCCGACAGATAGCCGCCCATGTCGGCGATCCAGTCGAGCCGCAGGCCGAGGAATTTCCCGTCGCGATCAAGCGCGAGTTCGCCCTGGATGGTGTTCGCGCGCCCATGGGTGTCGCTCATGAAGCCTTCCGAGCGCGTCGAGACCCACTTGACGGGCTTGCCGAGCTCCTTCGAGGCGAGCATCAGCATGCAGTACTCCGGGTAGGCGGCGCTGCGCTGCCCGAAGCTGCCGCCCACGTCCTGCGCGTGGATCACGAGCTTGTCCTCGGGCACGTCGGTCGCGAACGAGAGCTGCTTGCGCATCATGTTGATGCCCTGGATACAGACGTACACGTGGTAGCTCTCGTCCTTCGGTTCGTATTGCACCATACAGGCGCGCAGCTCCAGCGGGCTGGGCGCAACGCGCGACACTTCGAGCCTGAGCTTGGTCACGTGCGCCGCGTTCTGGAACGCCGCTTTCACCGCCTCCTCGTTGCCCGACTCGTAGTCGAAGGGGAGATTGCCGGGCACGTCGTCGTGCAGCTGCGGCGCGCCGGGAGCAAGCGCCTCCTCGACCGACACCACCGCCGGCAGATCGCGGTACTCGACTTCCACCAGCTCGGCCGCGTCCTGCGCCGCGGCGGCAGAGTCCGCAATCACCATCGCCACCGCGTCGCCGACGTGACGCACTCTGCCTGCCGCCAGCGACGGGCGCGCGGGCTTCTTGATGGGCTGGCCGCCGCGCCCGGGATAGTTCACGATCACGAAGAACTTGGTGTAGCCGGCGCGCACCGCGTCCTCGCCGGTGAACACGCGCTTCACGCCGAGATGCTTGAGTGCCCGCTCGACTTTCAGCGAGACGATCTCGGCGTGCGCCCGGTCGGAGCGCACGAACCAGGCATAGAGCTGGCCCGGCAGGTTCCAGTCGGCGGCGTACTTGCCGGTCCCGGTGATCAGGCGGAAGTCTTCTACCCTGTTGCTGTGATGCGACGCGTGCGGTTCCACGATGGCGGTGTCCGGGAAAGTCCGTGTGTTGGAATTAGAGCCTCTAACACAGTGAAACACGCGTGCGTTGCTGCCAGAATTGGTGATGGCGCGACGCTTGCCGCAGGCAATAGCTCGGACTATTGTCAAGGCAAGCAACAATGCCAGCGCCGATTCTGGCTGCAACCCTTAAGGGCTGGCGCGAATTTTGGCCCATGGCTTTGTCGCAAGTCCCTTGCTTAGGAATGACTAAGCGGCGGGCCTTACTTCGCGCCCTGAGCCAAAATCGTGCCAGCGCATCGTGCGTTTCATTGTGTTAGAGGCTCTTGGGGCGCGACTACCCCTGTTACTTTTTTTCTGACGCCTGAATCTCGAGCGCTTGAGGCTGCGAAGCGACGGATTATATACCGTGTCCCCGCTTCACGGGTTCACCGCCGCCGCCGTTTTATGAGGAAAGTACACATAATGGACTCGGCGCGGCCACGCGCCGATCCATGCTCACTCTCCCTTGATGCCGGCCGCCTTGATCAGCCTGCCGTACTTGGCATAATCCTCGCGTAGCCGCACCGCGAGCTGCTCGGGCGTGGTGGTCACGACCTCCATGCCCAGGCTCGACCACAGCTGGCGGACTTCCGGGGTGCCGAGGATCCCGACGATGGCGGCGTTGAGCCGGTCTATGATTTCCCGCGGCGTGCCGGCGGGCGCGACCACGCAGTGCCCGCCCGCGATCTCGAAGCCGCGCAGGCCCGATTCATCCAGGGTCGGCACTTCCGGCAGCAGCGATTCGCGCTTGAGTCCCGTCACCGCCATCGCGCGCAGCTTGCCCGCCTTGATGTGGCTCTGCACGAGCGAGAGACCGATGAACGTCATGTCCACGCGGCCCGCCAGCACGTCGATCACCACGGAGGGGGTGCCCTTGAACGGCACGTGAACGATGTCCACGCGCGCCATGCTCCGGAACATCTCGCCGGCGAGGTGAAAGCCGCTGCCGACGCCCGAAGAGGCGTAGATCATCGCGCCCGGCTTCGAGCGGGCGAGCGCGATCAGCTCTTTCACGCTCTTTGCGGGTACCGACGGATGAACCACGAGCACGTGATGAAATACGCTGATCTGAGTGATCGGCGCGAAATCCCTGAACACGTCGTACGGCAGCTTGCGGTTGAGGTGCGGATTGACGACGAGGAAGGAGTTCGGCGACACCAGCAGCGTGTAGCCGTCCGGCTGTGCCCTGGCGACGATCTCGTTCGCGATGATCCCGGTTGCGCCGGCGCGGTTGTCCACCAGCACCTGCTGGCCGAGCATCTCGGAAAGCCGCTGTGCGATGGGGCGCGCGAGGATGTCGGCGATGCTGCCGGCGGGCGAGCCGACGAGGATGCGTACCGGCTTGCTCGGGTAGGCCTGGGTGAACGCGGACTGCGCAAAAAGGGCGCAGCACAGCCAGACCACGATTCCTGCGGTTGAACGCATGTTCCACCTAGACGATACGTTGTTAGAACGACGAGCGAGTTGAGCGGCATCGCTCGCGATGTCCGCTCGAACTCGCGCCCGGAAAGTATGGGGCAAGCCGTGCGCGCCGGCAACGCGCCGGCCCGCAGGTTGCGCCTGCATGTAGCGCCGCGCAAAATAGCCCGCACACCCACAACGCGAACCCTCCGATTGCCCCATGAAAAAAGACACCCTCCTCGCCCACGCCGGCCGCGCGCCCGAAAAATACCAGGGCATGGTCAACACGCCGGTGTTCCGCACCTCCACCGTGCTCTTTCCCACGCTCGAGGACTACGAGCACCGCGGCGACGACCAGTTTGCGGGCGTGCGTTACGGGCGCTACGGCACGCCCACCACGCAAGCGCTGGAAGAGGCGGTGGCGCAGCTCGAAGGCGGCCACCGCGCGGTGGCGCTGCCCTCGGGACTTGCCGCGATCGTGGCGGCGATCGGCGCCTTCGTCAAAACCGGCGGCCATATCCTGGTCGCCGACACGGTGTATTCGCCGACGCGACACTTCTGCGACGCGCGCCTGAAACCGAACGGCGTCGAGGTCGAGTACTACGATCCCCTGATCGGCGCCGGCATCGCAAAGCTCATCCGCCCCAGCACGCGCGCGGTGTTCTGCGAATCGCCCGGCTCGCTCACCTTCGAGGTGCAAGACATTCCAGTGATCGGCGATGCCGCGCACGCGCGCGGCATCGCCGTGCTAGCCGACAACACCTGGGGCACGCCCTACTTCTTCCCGGCGTTCGCGCGCGGCGTGGACGTTTCCATCCACTCCGCGACCAAGTACATCGTGGGCCACGCCGACGCCATGGTGGGGCTAATCGTCGCCAACGAGAAACACTGGGCAAGAGTGCGACAGACGGTCGCCGATTACGGCTACAGCGTAAGCCCGGACGATTGCTATCTCGCGCTGCGCGGCTTCCGCACGCTCGGCGTGCGGCTCACCCACCAGATGCAAAGCGCGATCAAGGTCGCGAACTGGCTCAAGTCACGACCGGAAGTGAAGCGCGTGATCTACCCGGCGCTGGAGGGCGACCCCGGCCACACCATCTGGAAGCGCGATTTCAGCGGCGCGGCGGCGCTGTTCTCCTTCGTGATGAACGGCGCGAGCGACGAGCAGGTTTCCGCGTTCGTGAACGCGCTGGAGCTCTTCGGCATCGGCTCGAGCTGGGGCGGCTACGAAAGCCTAGTGGTCGTCGCGCGCGCCGAGCAGCATCGCACCGCGACGAAATGGAACCCCGGCGGCCCGACGATAAGGCTGCACATCGGGCTGGAAGACTCCGACGATCTCATCGCCGATCTCGAGCAGGCGTTCGCACAAGCGAAGCAGGCGGGATGAAACCGCCGATGAACGCCGATAAGATCAACCTCCAAAGCCTTAAACGCAGAGAACGCAAAGGGCGCAGAGGAAGAATCACAATTTCTTCCGTCTTTGTTGTTTGTCAGTGATATTCGATTTTCCTTTGCGTCGTCCGCGTCTTTGCGTTGACAGTTTCCGGCGTTTGTCTGCGTTTATCTGCGGCTAATTGTTTGGAGGGAAACATGAAAGTAGGATTCATCGGCCTCGGCACCATGGGCGCGAGCATGGCGCTCAACGTTCGCTCCGCAGGCTACGAGCTGGTCGTCAACGATCTGCGACGCGAGGCGGCCGCGCCGCACCTCAAGGCGGGTGCGGTGTGGGCCGATTCCGCCCGTAAGGTGGCCGAAGCCTCCGACGTGGTATTCACGTCGCTACCTGGGCCCCGCGAAGTGGAGGCGGTGGCGCTCGCGGAGGACGGTCTGCTCGCGGGCATGCGCCGGGGGACGGCGTGGTTCGACCTCTCGACCAACTCTCCGACGCTGGTCCGGCGGCTGCACGAGCGCTTTGCGGCGAAGGGCCTCGCCATGCTGGATTCGCCGGTGAGCGGCGGCCCCGCGGGCGCGAGGACCCGCAAGCTCGCCCTTTGGGTCGGCGGCGACAGGGCCGTATTCGACCTACACAAGCCGGTGCTCGACGCCATTGGCGACCAGGCCGCGTACATCGGGCCGATCAGCGCCGGCACGGTCGCCAAGCTCGTGCACAACTGCGCGGGCTACGCGATACAGGCCGCGCTCGCCGAAGTGTTCACCATGGGAGTGAAGGCCGGCATGGAACCACTGGCCCTGTGGTCAGCGGTGCGCCAGGGCGCCGTGGGACGAAAGCGCGCTTTCGACCGGCTGGCCGAGCAGTTTCTGCCGGCGAAGTTCGAGCCAGCCGCGTTCTCCCTGCGCCTCGCCCATAAGGACGTCACGCTGGCGACGGAGCTCGCACGCGAGCTGGGCGTGCCGATGCGCATCGCGAACCTCACGCACTCTGAGATGACGGAAGCGCTCAACCGCGGCTGGGCCGAGCGCGATTCGCGCGTGTTCATGCTGCTCCAGGAGGAGCGGGCCGGTGTCACCATCAAGGTGCCGCCAGCCGCGATCCAGGAAGTGCTCGATCGCGGCTAGCGCCGGAAAGCGTGATTCGTGAATTGTGATTCGTGATTCGACTTCCAAACGAGATTCCCTCTCCCCGCGTGCGGGGAGAGGGCTAGGGTGAGGGGAGGTCGACTCACCACTCACGAATCACGACTCACGCCCTATTTGATTTGAATGGGCTTGCCTTTGGCGGCCGAAGAAACAATCGCCTCCAGCACGGCGATGCCGTTGACGGCTTCCTCGGGCGGAACCACGAACTGCTTTTTGTCGGCTACAGCATCGGCGAACGCCTCGAGCTCCGCCTGTTCCTTGTCCACCGCCGGCAGCGTGATCCTTTCGGGGGCGCCTTCGAGTCCGCGCGCAATCAGCTCGGTGTCGCCGCGCATCTCGAGCCAGCCCTTGGAACCGAACACGTGCACGCGCCAGAAGTCGCCGGTCGCGAAGATCGTGCCCAGATAGCCGGTGATGCCGCTCGAGAACTTGAGCAACATTGAAGTGGTATCGTCTATTTCAATTTCCGGGGGCAGCTTGCGGCGATCACTGTACGCATAGACCGTGCTCACGAGACCGGCGATATGGATCATGGAGTCGAGGGTGTGGATGCCGCGCCCCGTCATCCCGCCCCCAGGAGATTCTGCGCGGCTCGCCCGCCAGTTGCCGGCCTTGAGCCGATAGCCCGAAGGCCCGGATTGCTGTGCCTCGACGTGCAGCACGTCCCCGATCTCCCCGGCGCGGATGCGGCGCATCATCTCCAGGAACGCCGGGGCGTACCGGCGGTTGAAGCCGAGCCCGAGCGTGATCCCCGCCGCTCGGCACGCCTCCACCGCTTTCTCGGCCGTCTTCCGCGTGAGCGCCATCGGCTTCTCGACGAAGACGTGCTTCCCGGCTTTCGCCGCCTGCGCGATCTGCTTCCAATGCAGCGAGTGCGGCGTCGCGAGCACGACGGCGTCTATCTCCGGGTCTTTCAGCACCCGTCCATAAGAGGAGACAACCCGTATGCCGGTCTTCTGGGAAAACTCTTTGTGGTTCTCGGGATTGCGGGAGATCCCCTTCACGAAGCGGATCTTCTCGCTCTCCTGCACTGACTCGACCAGGCGGCTGCCCCACCGTCCCAGCCCGTAGATCGCGGCCCTCAGCATTTTCGTTCCTTCCTCAAATCAGACGAGGCGGGAACGATAGCACAGCCGCTCATCGCGATGTCACCAGGTGGACTCGCGACTTCTCAATCAAAGAAAAAGGCCAGCCCGAAAGCTGGCCTTTGCATTTCCGCTAGGCGATCGGGGATACGAACCCCGGACCGGCTCAAACCACGCTGAACCGCATCTCTCCGAGCTTCTCGATAGTGGTGGTCAGCCTATCGCCCGGCTTCAGCCGCACCTGCTTGTCCGAGGGATAGTCGTTGATCACGCCTTCCGGCGTGGCCGTGAAGATTCCGCGCCGGAACCGAAGCAGGTCCTTTATGATCAAAACAGATATCGAAGTAATCATTCGTTACTTCCGGTGTTTTCCCGGCCGTACTAAAGTTACCGACCTGCGCGAGCGGGATCGGGGACAAGGTCGCGACCCGGACGCTCCTCTCTAGTGGACAGGATTATGTCGAAGATTTACGTGATTCACGAAAACGACGCATGGGTGGAGCCCCTGAGGGCGGCGTTCGCCGAGCTGGGCTTGCCGTACGAGGAGTGGTTCCTTAGCGAGGGAACACTGGACTTCTCGTCGGCGCCCCCCGCGGGCGTGTACTACAACCGGATGAGCGCCTCGTCGCACACGCGCGGCCACCGCTACGGCCCGGAGCTCACGGCGGCGGTCCTCGCGTGGCTGGAAATGCACGGCAGGCGCGTCATCAACAACGGCCGGGCGCTGCAGCTCGAGATCAGCAAGATCGCGCAGTACGCCGCGCTCGCGAAATACGGCATACGTACCCCGCGAACGGTCGCGGCCGCGGGCCGGCAACATATCCTCGAGGTCGCCAAGGGGTTTCCCGGCTCGTTCATCACGAAGCACAACCGCGCAGGGAAAGGCCTCGGGGTGCGGTTGTTCCATGATCTCAATGCCCTGAAGCAATATGTCGAAAGCGACAGCTTCGAGGACTCGGTGGATGGAATTACCCTGATTCAGGAGTACATACGCGCGCCCGAGCCTTTCATCACCCGGGTCGAATTCATCGGCGGAAAGCTCCTGTACGCGGTGCGCGTGGACACGTCGCTCGGATTCGAGCTGTGCCCGGCGGACGTATGCGAAGTCGGTGACGCGTTCTGCCCGGCTGGGGACACTGCCGCGGTGGCAGATACAGCCCCGACGTCGACCACGCCCCGGTTCCGCATCGTGAAGGATTTCAGCCATCCGATCGTCGAGAGCTACCAGCGATTCATCGCCGACAACGGCATCGGCATCGCGGGCGTGGAATTCATCACTGATGCCACGGGCGAGCTCTATACGTACGATGTGAATACCAATACCAACTACAACAGTGCCGCGGAGGCGGAGACGGGCATTTTTGGCATGCGCGCGATCGCGCGTTATCTGGGCGAGGAACTGCGAGCGCTCGACGCGCCCAAGCGGCACCTTGCAGCTACGGGGTAGGCAGTCGAGAAGTGGGGTCGGAGTCAATTTCCTCTCACTCAAACCTGACGAACCGCATTTCGCCGAGTGTCTCTATAGTGCCGGGGAAGAATCTACCCAAGCGCCCAGGAATTGGAATATCATGCGCGTTCTGTGTGATTACTCTTTCTGAAGCGCGCCATTTCAGAGCGCCAGCCCTTGCTCCCGTGCCGCAATGGCGCGGGTCAAGCGACTAATCACAACAGGCGAAGAGGGGCTAAACGGCGTCGCCCAGTACGCCGTATCTGTTTGGGGGGAGCATCATGAAAGTCCGTAAGCTTTGCGCCGTACTGTGTACGGCAGCTGCACTTACCTTGTCGCCGCTTGCCCGCGGCGATGTCATTACCGACTGGAACCTGATCGCGATGGACGCGACCGCCGGACCCCCGACGCCCGTTCAGGGGCGCATTCTGTCAATCGCACACGGGGCCATGTTTGACGCAGCAAACGCGATCGAGCGCCGTTACACACCCTACCTCGCCGAGTTCAAGGCGCCGACCGGCGCGTCGGTGATTGCCGCCGTCGCCGCAGCGGGGCATGGCGTCCTGGCGGGGCTTGTGCCGGGACAGAAGGCGATGCTCGACGGCGCGCTCGCCACGACGCTAAGCAAGATCGCCGACGGCGCCTCGAAAGAGGACGGACTGGCGCTCGGCCGGGAGGTTGCGCAGGCTTATATCGCCGTGCGCAGCAATGACGGCATAGGCGCGAAGGACCAGCACATGCCGGGTGCCGGTACGGGCCAGTGGCAACCCACGCCGCCCGCCCACGCGCCCATGGCTCTCCCCCACCTGGCGAATGTTCTCCCGTTTACGGCAAAGTCCTTTGATTTCCTCGACGTCAAGGGCCCGCCGCCGCTCGACAGCGCCGCCAACGCTCGCGATCTCGATGAAGTGCGCCGGGTGGGCGCGCGCAATTCGAATGTGCGCACGGCGGATCAGACCGCGTCCGCGATCTTCTGGGTAATCAATACGACGGTACCCTGGAACGCCGCGGCCCGGAGCGCCGCGCAGAAGGCCGGCACGAGCGTGGTGGATAACGCACGCGTCTTTGCACTCATGAACATGGCCGGCGAAGATGCGTACATCGCGGGCTGGCAAATCAAGCGCAAGACCAGTTTCTGGCGCCCGGTGACCGCGATACGCAATGCGGCGAGCAATCCCGACCCGGCGTGGGATCCGCTGCTGATCACGCCCGCCCATCCCGACTATCCCTCCGGTCATACCATCTATTCCGGAGCGGCGGCAGGCGTGCTGCAGCGGCTGTTCAACACCGACCAGGTCGCGTTCAGCGCGACTTTCGGCGGGCCCAACGGCGTCATCCGCGGCTGGCGGAGCTTATCGGAAGCGGAAAAGGACGTTCAAGGCGCCCGCATATGGGCCGGCATCCACTTCCGCATTGCCAGCGAGCAGGGAGGGCAATTGGGCCACGCGATCGCCGACCGCGCGGTAGAGACCCTCATGCGTCCGATTCAATAATCGGGGTTAGAGTCAATTAGCTGTATTTCGAATCACGGAGGGAAAAATAAAAAGGGCCGGCTGACGCCGGCCTTTTTCAACTGCTCGCGGGCGGCGGGGGATGCGGGCTCCCGGCCGCCAGCCGCCTCGGCGCAAGACGCTCA
>JAHFRO010000203.1:0-2112 GCA_023266245.1 Betaproteobacteria bacterium
TCCCCGGTGGCTTCAACAATCTCAATCCGGCTTTTCACCCGCTGTGCGTGCAGGCGGCGATGGCGGCAATCGAGAAGGTCTGCCCCGATGCGCGCGGCGCGGTGCTGATCCCGGAGAGCCACACCCGCAACCAGTTCTACCTGCAGAACGTCGCCACGCTGCAGACCATACTCACGCACGCCGGGCTCAACGTCCGCATCGGCAGCCTGCTGCGCGAGGTTACGGGCCCGACCGAGCTGGAGCTCGCGAGCGGCGCCAAACTCTCGGTCGAGCCGCTCGAGCGCCGCGGCAACCGCCTGATGGTGGACGGCTTTGACCCGTGCGTGGTGCTGCTCAACAACGATCTCTCCGCGGGCACGCCGGAAATCCTGATGAACCTCGAGCAGGCGGTGCTGCCCCCGCTGCACGCCGGCTGGACGGTGCGCCGCAAGTCGAATCATTTCGAGGCCTACCGCCAGGTGGCGGAAGAGTTCGCGCAGCTCCTCAAGATCGATCCGTGGCTGATCAATCCGTACTTCGAGAAATGCGGCAAGATCAACTTCCAGGAGCGCAAGGGCGAAGAGTGCCTGGAAGGTTATGTCGCGGAAATCCTCGAGGACGTGCGCGCCAAGTACCGCGAGTACGGCATCAAGGAGGACCCGTTCGTGATCGTGAAGGCCGACGCCGGCACCTACGGCATGGGCATCATGACGGTGAAGGACCCCTCCGAGGTGCGGGGCTTGAACCGCAGGCAGCGCAACAAGATGGCGGTGGGGAAGGAAGGCCTCGAAGTGCACGAAGTCATGGTGCAGGAAGGCGTCTACACCTTCGAAAGCGTGGACGACGCCGTGGCGGAGCCGGTCGTCTACCTGATAGACCATTTCGTCGTGGGCGGCTTCTACCGCGTGCACACGGAGCGCGGCAAGGACCAGAATCTCAACGCCCCGGGCATGCAGTTCGCCCCGCTTGCCTTCGCCGCGCCGTGCTCCTCACCCAACCCCGATGATCCGGGCTGCCCGCCGAACCGCTTCTACGCCTACGGCGTCATCGCGCGCCTGGCTCTCCTCGCCGCCGCGATCGAGCTCGAACGGACCGAAGCGGCGCTCGACGGCGTCGCCGCGTTGAGCGCCGCTTAACGAGCCAGACTCAGCGCTTTTCTGATTACAACTCCCTGGGCAGGAGCCGGGCGGATTCCAAGATTTCGGGATCGGCTGGCATTCAGAATTAAAGCAATTTTCGGCCACGGACCCTATAAAACCGACTAGCCCCGATGAAAATTGCTTTCATCGTCGACCCGCTCGACTCGTTCAAGATCTACAAGGACACCACCTTCGCCATCATGCGGGAGGCCGCTGCGCGCGGTCATGCGCTCTATGCGATGGAGCAGGAGGATCTCGCGTGGCGCGGCGGCACGGTCTACGGCAAAGCGAATCGGCTCCATCTCACCGGGGAGAAGCCGCGCTGGTACCGCACCGAGGAGGAGACGGCCGTTCCGCTCCAGGACTTCGATGCGGTGCTGATGCGCAAGGATCCGCCGTTCGACATGGAGTACGTCTACAGCACGTACCTGCTCGAGCTGGCCGAGGCGAGCGGCGCGAAGGTGTTCAACCGCCCGCGTGCGATCCGCGACTGGAACGAGAAAATGGCGATTGCGCGCTTCACGCGGTTCACGGCGCCCGCCCTGGTGACGCGCCGCGAGCAGGTGATCCGCGAATTCCTCGCCGAGCACCGCGATGTGATCCTCAAACCGCTCGACGGCATGGGAGGCACCTCGGTGTTCCGCGTGCGCAACGACGATCCCAACGTCACCGTCATCCTCGAAACCGTGACGCACCACGGCCGCCGCACCATCATGGCGCAGCGCTACATCCCGGAAATCCGTGACGGCGACAAGCGCGTGCTGCTGATCGGCGGCAAGCCGGTGCCGTACGCGCTTGCGCGCATACCGAAACCGGGCGATACGCGCGGCAACCTCGCCGCGGGCGCCACCGGCGTGGCGCGCGAGCTGACCGCGCGCGACCGCGAGATCGCGGAAGTGCTCGGCCCCGCGCTTTACCAGGAAGGTCTGCTGCTCGTCGGTCTCGATGTGATCGGCGACTATCTCACCGAGGTCAACGTCACCAGCCCCACCTG
>JAHFRO010000203.1:2212-4291 GCA_023266245.1 Betaproteobacteria bacterium
ACGGGAAGTTGAGATCGTTAACAAACTCGGGTTGCACGCCCGGGCTGCGGCCAAGCTGACGCAGGTTGCCGGCCGGTTCAGGAGCAACGTGTGGATCAGCCGCAACGGCCGCCGCGTCAACGCCAAGAGCATCATGGGCGTGATGATGCTGGCGGCGGCCAGGGGCTCGAAGGTGGTGATCGAGACCGACGGGCCCGATGAGCAGGAGGCGATGAAGGCGGTCACTCGCCTCGTCTCCGGCCACTTCGAGGAAGCCGAATAGGGCAGTGTTAAGTGTTGAGTGTTAAGTTTTGAGTTACGGCGCTGGCGCGCTGTGATTTAATAACTCAACATTCAACATTCAAAACTCAACACTGCAGTTCCGGTATGAGCTTCACCATCCACGGCATCGGTGTCTCCGGCGGCATCGCCATTGGGCATGCGCACCGGGTGTCGCACGCCATGCTCGAGGTCGCGCACTACGTGGTGCCGCCGTCCCAGGTGCCGGAGGAGTCCGCCCGCTTTGATGCCGCGATCCGCAAGGTGCATGCGGAGCTCGAGGAACTGCGCGGCAACGTCCCGCCCACCGCCCCCGCGGAGTTCACGGCATTCATCAACCTGCACCTGATGATCCTCAACGACTCGACGCTGTCGGTCGCGCCGCGCAACATCATCGAAACCGAACAATGTAACGCCGAATGGGCGCTCAAGGGGCAGATGGACGCGCTGCTGGCGCGGTTCGACGAGATCGAGGACGCGTATCTGCGCGAGCGCAAGGCCGACGTGATCCAGGTGGTCGAGCGCGTGATCAAGACGCTGTCCGGCCAGCCCGGCTACATTCCGCCGCCGCCCCAGACGGACGCCGAGCAGGACCTGATCCTGGTCGCACACGATCTCTCCCCCGCCGACGTGGTGCAGTTCAAGCAGCACCAGTTTGCGAGCTTTATCACCGACCTCGGCGGCACCACTTCGCACACCGCGGTGGTGGCGCGCAGCCTCGCCATCCCCTCCATCGTGGCGCTGCACCTTGCGCGGCAGCTGATCCGCGAGAACGAACTGCTGATCGTGGACGGCACCCAGGGCGTGGTGATCGTGGGCCCGGACGAGCGGGTGCTCGCCGAATACCAGCTGCGACAGCACCAGTTCGACATCGAGCGTCAGAAGCTCAAGCGCCTGCGGGACCGGCGCGCGGTCACTCTAGACGGCGTGCCGATCGACCTGCACGCCAACATCGAGCTGCCCGGGGACGTTACGGAAGCCAAGGACAACGGCGCGACCGGCATCGGCCTGTACCGCAGCGAGTTCCTGTTCCTCAACCGAGCCGACCTGCCGGACGAGGATGAGCAATTTGAGGCTTACCGCAAGGTCGCCGTGGAGATGGACGGCATGCCGGTCACGATCCGCACCTACGACCTCGGCGCGGACAGGAACAGCGACGACCCGCAGCGCATCACCACCAACCCCGCCCTGGGGCTGCGCGCGATCCGGCTCTGCCTCACCGAGCCGCAGCGCTTTCTCACCCAGTTGCGCGCGATGCTGCGCGCTTCGCACTACGGCAAGATCAACATCCTGATCCCGATGCTCGCTACCGCGGGCGAGGTGGACCAGGCGCTCGCGCTCATCAGGCAGGCCAGGCAAAGCCTCGATGACGAAGGCATCCCCTACGACCGCGACCTCCAGGTGGGCGGCATGATCGAGGTGCCGGCGGCGGCGCTGGCGCTGGACATTTTCACGAGGAAGCTCGACTTCCTCTCGATCGGCACCAACGACCTGATCCAGTACACGCTGGCGATCGACCGTACCGACGACACCGTCGCGCACCTTTACGATCCGTTGCACCCGGCGGTGCTGAGCCTTCTCGCCGGCATCATCAAGACCGCGGACAAGGCCAAGGTGCCGGTGGCGCTGTGCGGCGAGATGGCCGGGGACGTCAGCCTCACGCGGATGCTGCTCGCCTTCGGGCTGCGGCAGTACTCGATGCACACCGCGCACCTGCCCGACGTGAAGCAGATCATCCTCAAATCGAACCTCTCCCAGCTCAAGCCCCTTGCGCGGAAAATGCTGCGCACCAGCGACCCCGAAAAGCTGCACGCGCTGCTC
>JAHFRO010000204.1 GCA_023266245.1 Betaproteobacteria bacterium
CGGCGATCTTGGGGCGGCGAGTCACGCCCAGCAAGGCGGGTCGCCCGCCACAGCGCGCACCGGACGAGGCGAATACGAGGCCACTGCGATGACGGGAAATCGTGGTCTGTCCCCGATTTCCGATTTCGCACGCGAACCCGCGGCGGCTTTAGAGCCCCATGTAGAGCTTGTGGATCAGCTCATTGTTGCTGAGGTCTGCGCGCGTAGCGCCCTCGTACTCGATCCGGCCATGGACGATGACATAACCGCGATCCGCGATGCGGATCGCCTGATTGAAGTTCTGCTCCGCCATCAGCACCGTCAGCCCATAGCGCTGCTTGAGTTCCCTGATCTTGTCGATGGTGCTCACGACCAGGATCGGCGCGAGCCCCACCGAAGGCTCGTCGATCAGCAGGATCTTCGGCGCGGTCATCAGCGCGCGAGCGAGCGCCAGCATCTGTTGCTCGCCGCCGCTCATGCTGCCGGCGAGCTGTGTGCGGCGCTCCTTCAACACCGGGAACGCCTCGAAGCAGAACGCCATGTTGTCGGCAATGCGCGCGCGCGCCGCGGGACGGTAAGCGCCGAGCAGCAAGTTCTCCTCGACGTTGAGCCTGGGGAAAAGGCGCCTGCCCTCGGGCACGAGCGCAATGCCGAGCTCGACGATGTCCTCTGGCGCCTTGCCGACTAAGTCATGTTCGACGCCGTCGAGCACCGCGCTAATGCGTCCGGCAGTCGGCTGCACCACGCCCATGATGCACCTCATAAGCGTGCTCTTGCCGTTGCCGTTGGTGCCGAGCAGGGTGATGGTCTCGCCGTCGTTGACAGTGAGCGAAATGCGGTCGAGCACCTGCACCGAGCCGTAACCGGCGCACAGTCCCTCGACCCGGATGCTATTCGCCAAGGTAGGCTTTCACCACGTCCGGGTTGCCGGCAATCGCCTGCGGATCGCCTTCGGCGATCTTGCGCCCGGCGACCAGCACCGCGACGCGTTCGGAGAACTTCATCACGGCGCGCATCACGTGCTCGATCATGATGACCGCGACGCCCTGTTGCTTGAGTCCCTGCAGCAGCGCGAGGATGTCGTCCACCTCCGCAGGCGAGAGCCCCGCCATCGCCTCGTCGGAGATCAGGAGTCTGGGCTTCGCCGCCATGGCGCGCGCGAGCTCGAGCTTGCGCATGTCGACCTGGGTGAGGCCGCGGGACATCGCCTGCGCCTTGTCGCCCAATCCTACCTGCTGGAGGATGTGCATCGCTTCGTCGGTGATCTGGCTTTTGGCGATCTTCTCGTGTCGCCTCGCCGCGTACAAGAGCGGGACGCGCAAGTTGTCGAGTACCGACATGCTGGCAAACGGCTTGGGAATCTGGAAGCTGCGCGCCAGCCCCAGCCGGATGCGGCGATGCGTAGGCTGCCTGCCGATATCCTCTCCCATGAAACGGATGCTGCCCGCCTCGTTGTGCAGCGCGCCGCAGATGCAGTTCACGAGCGTGCTCTTGCCCGATCCGTTGGGGCCGATCAGGCCGATGCGCTCGCCCGGCCGCACCACGAGATCGACGTCCTCGAGCGCGGTAAAGCCCCCAAACCGCTTGGTGACACCTGATACTTCCAGGAGCAGGTCGGACATCAGCGGTCCTTGCGCTTGCGCCAGGCGTCAACCCAGCCCATGATGCCGTTCGGAGCGAGCGTCACGAACAGCACCAGCATCACGCCGACGATGAGCAGGTTCCAGGCCGAGGACACCGTGACCTGCACCAGTTGCTGGATTGAGCCGAGCAGGATGGCGCCGATCAATGGCCCGAGCCAGCTCATCATGCCGCCGATCAGCGGCATCGCGATGCTGTTCACCGCGTACGAGAGGCTGAAGGCCGAGCTCGGCTCGATATATGACAGGTAGTAGGGAAATGTGGTCCCGGCCATGCCCATCAGCGCGCCGCTCACGGTTGCCGAAAACAGCTTGAGCCGGAGCGTCGGCACGCCCGCGGATTCGGCGGCGAGCTCGTCGTCGCGGATTGCGGCAAGCCCGCGACCGAGCGTCGAGGTTTCAATCGCGCGCGCGACGGCGAGCGCGGCCGCCGTCATCAACACCATTGCCGAGTAAAGCAGGTGGGTGTAGCGCGCGAAGCCGAACGGGACTTCGCGCGGCTGCAGGAGGTAGGCGCCGCGCGCGCCGCCGACGTAATCCCAGTTGATCACGAAGGTGTACAGCACCACGGCGAGCGCGAGCGTGGCGATGGCGAAATATACGCCGCGCAGGCGCAACGTGAGATAACCGACCCCGAGCCCCAACAAGCCTGCGACGAGTGTTCCTGCCAGAATCATGACGACGAGTGGCGCCTGGAATGCGTTGTACAGGAACACCGTGCTGTAGGCGCCGACCGCGAAGAAAGCCGCCGTGCCGAAATTCACGTAGCCGGTATAGCCGCCGAGGATATTCCAGGCGGTGGCGAGGACGACGAATTGCAGCACGGTGTACGCGGCCTGGAAAAAATACTCGTTGGGAATGAAGCGGCTCGCCATGATGATCGCAATCGCGATTGCGAACACCATGACCGTGAACGTCCGGTTGCTCATCGGCCCAGCAGCCCGGAAGGTTTGAACGCGAGCGTGGCGAGCAGAAGGCCGAATGATACCGCCGGCGCCCACGAGGGGCCGAAAAAGGTGGAGGTGAATGATTCGGCCAGCCCGAGCACAAATGCGCCCAGCAGCGTGCCCCAGATCGAACCCATGCCGCCGAGCACGCAGACTGCGAACGCGAGGCCGATGAACTCGCGCCCGATCGACGGCTGCACCGGCTGGATCACGATCAGAAACGCGCCGGCGACGCCGGCGGTGGCGATCGAGAGCGCGAACGCAAGCTCCTTCACCCTGACCGGGTTGACGCCCATCAGGCGCAGCGCGAGCTGGTCCTGCGCGACGGCCAGCACGGCGCGGCCGAAGAAGGTGTGCGTCAGGAACAACTGCACGCTCACCACCATCGTCACCGACACGAGAAACGGCACCACGAGGCGCAGCGGGAAGTCGACCGCGCCGAGCCTCCAGGTCGTTTGCCCATAAGCGGTCTGCACCAGCCGGTAGTCCACGCCGAAAATCAGGACCAGCGCGACCTCGGTGATAAACAGGATGCCGAAGAAGAACGCCAGGCCCCGCAGCGATTCCTGCCCGCGTTTTTCGAAGCACAAGTAATAGATGCGGTAGAGCGCCATCCCGAGCGCGAAAAACAGCGGCGACAGCACCACCGACACTAGGATCGGGTCGAACCCCAGCCGGTCGTTGACGATGTAGGCGATGTAGGAGCCGAGGATGATGAACGCCGGGTGGGCGATGTTGACGACATCGAGCATGCCGAACGAGATCGAGATGCCCACGCTCATTGCGGCGTAGAGACCACCGAGCAACAGCCCGGCGATGATGGCGTTGAGCACCAACGCCGTCGAGAGTTCCATAGGGGAAAAGCAGCGCCGGCGGGTATTCCCGCCGGCGCTGTTCAGTGGTTATTTCTTGTTTTCGTGGTACGGGGCCTTCACGGCTCCGGTCTGGTAATCCTTCGGGTACAGCACCGTGATGTGCCCCGGCTTCTTCCAGGGATCGAGCTCGTTGCCGGCGATGCCCTGGTACTGCACCGTCATCATTCGCGGTACCGCCCACTCCCCGTTCCCGGCGAAGCGCACCTTGCCCACGTACGTGTCGAACTCGGCCTTGTGCATGTGCTCGGCAAGCTTCGCCTGGTCGAGGCTGCCGACCGCCTTGATCGCCTGCTCGAGCACCTGCATCATCGCGTAGGCATAGGGCGGCAGATAGAACCCGAGCGGATCGACGCCTTCCTTGGCCGCGCGCGCCTGGTATTTGGCGAGGAACTGGTCGAGGAACGGAAACTTGCTATTGACCTCCGGCGAGTAAGCCTCGTAATTGATCATGCCGTTCAGCAGCGGCCCAAGCTGCGTCTTGAGCGCCGCGAATTGCGGGCCGACCAGGCCGCCGCCGAACATCCGCGTCTTGAGGCCCACTTCGTTCGCGGCGCGCACCATGCCGGCGGAATCGGGCGGATAGGATGCCAGGTAGACGAGATCCGGGCTGGTTGCCTGGATCGCGCGCACGATCGGCGAATAGTCCACCGTGTTGGGCGGATAGGTCTTGTCATAGACCACTTTCAGGCCGAGCCGCTTGACGTGCGTACGCGCACCCTCCAGCGCGAGGTGCGGGTATTCCGCATCGGCGCCGACCAGAGCAACGGTCTGCGGTTTCGGATTCAGCGTCATCGCCGTCTCGAAGAAGCCCCGTGTCCAGTCCACCGCCGGATCGGGCCCGGC
>JAHFRO010000205.1 GCA_023266245.1 Betaproteobacteria bacterium
CTCGAGGACATGGCGAGCGGCGAGGTGGTGACCTACCAGATCGTCGGCGACGACGAGGCGGACATCAAGCAGGGCAAGATTTCGATCAGCTCGCCCACCGCCCGCGCGCTCATCGGCAAGTACTCGGGAGACGTCGCGGAAGTGCAGGCGCCGGGCGGCCTGCGCGAGTACGAGATCCTGGACGTGAAGTATATTTAGCCGACATGCCGGATTGCTTTTCCTTTTTTTTGATTCAAGCTTTTCTTGGCGTTCTTGGCGCCTTGGCGGCTAATTGAAGACCGTTGCTGACGCTTTGCAATCCATCGCCGTGACGCTGTGGGTCGGCGGGATGTGGGCGATCGGTTTCATCGCGGCGCCACTGCTGTTCGCGCGCGTGCCGGACCGCGCGCTCGCGGGGCTGCTCGCGGGCAAGCTCTTCACCCTCGTCGCCTTCGTCGGCATCGCGTGCGCGATCTACCTGATCGGCCACCGCATCGCGCGCTTCGGAGCGAGTTGCCTCAAGCAGGGCTTCTTCTGGCTCACCTTGCTGATGCTCGCCCTCACTCTGGCGGGCGAATTCGGCGTGCACCCGATACTGGAAAGCCTCAGGGCCCAGGCGCTGCCGAAGGAAGTGATGGAGTCCGTCTTCCGCGACCGCTTCAGTACCTGGCACGGCGTGGCGAGCGGGCTGTACGTGATTGTCAGCGCCTTGGGGGTGGCGTTGGTGGTGCTGCACGGTAGAGGACGCTGACAATAATCACTGATTCTGGTAACTGCGCTTGGTGCGGCGTTTCTCTTTCTTTTTCGGCCGCGGCCGGGACGATTCGTCCTGCTCCGGACGCGGCCGAAAGATGACGAGAATCTTCCCGATATGCTGCACCGGGCTTGCATCCAGCGCGGCGCAGATGTGGGCGATGAGATTTTCGCGCTGTTCGCAGTCGTCGCCGCGCACCCGGATCTTGATCAGCTCGTGACTCTTCAGGTTGACGTCGATCTCCCGTACCACGGCAGGGGTGAGCCCCGCCTCGCCGATCATCACGACCGGATGAAGATGATGTGCGCGTGCGCGCAGCGCGCGGCGCTCGGCGGATGTGAGTTCCTTCATGTTGGTGAATGGTGAATGGTAACCCCAGAAACTAACGCGCAGCCGCGCTGTCCACTGTTTCCTATTTCCCATTCACTTTTCAATAGCTAGGAGCGGAGCGAGTGTAGCGGATGGGCAGAGTCCGGGGCAAAGCGTGGATGCAGGAGCACGTGAGCGATCCGTTCGTCAGGCGCGCGCGAACGGAAGGCATGCGCTCGCGCGCCGCCTACAAGCTCGCCCAGATCGCCGCGCGCGACCGGCTGCTGAAACCCGGCATGACCGTGGTCGACTTGGGCGCGGCGCCGGGCGGCTGGTCGCAGGTGGCGGCGGAACGGGTCGGGCCGCGCGGCCGGGTGATCGCGCTCGACGCGCTCGACATGCCGCCGCTGCCGGGCGTCGCCTTCATCCGCGGCGATTTCCGTGACGAAGCAGTGTTGGCGGAACTCGAGCGAGCGCTCGCCGGAGCGAAGATCGACCTTGTGCTTTCCGACATGGCCCCCAATCTGAGTGGTATCGCGAGCGCCGACCAGGCGCGCGCACTGGAGCTTGCCGAGCTGGCGCGGGAGTTCGCGTTGAAGCATTTGAAACCGCAGGGGATTTTCCTGGTCAAAGCGTTCCAGGGTGAAGGTTTCGAGAGCTTGCTCAAAGCGTTGCGCGGCCGCTTTTGCGAAGTCGCTACGCGCAAGCCCGAAGCTTCCCGCGGCCGCTCGAGCGAGGTGTATCTGGTGGCTAAGGGGCTCAAGTCCTCGTGAACATGGGAGGCGGACTGTTTCATTGCTGCAGTGCAGCCAAAATGAGTTTAGAATTGAGTTAGTTAGCCCGGGATGGTAGGTAAGGAGCCTCGTTGAACAATCTGATCAAAAACGTGGCGGTCTGGCTGGTGATCGCGCTGGTCCTGATGACTGTTTTCAACCAGTTCAGCACGCGCCAGGCCACGCAGAAGGCGATGGAGTACTCGCAATTCATCGAAGAGGTGAAGCAGGGTCGCATCGCCAAGGTGACCATCGAGGGCCGCGTGCTGAAAGGCTTGAAGACGACCGGTGAGCGCTTCACCACCTACTCACCGTCCGATCCCTGGCTGGTGAGCGATCTTCTGAAGAACGGCGTGATCATCGAGGCGAAGCCCGAAGAAGAACCTTCGCTCATCATGAACATCTTCGTTTCCTGGTTCCCGATGCTGCTGCTGATCGGCGTGTGGATCTTCTTCATGCGCCAGATGCAGGGCGGGGGCCGCGGCGGGGCGTTCTCCTTCGGCAAAAGCCGCGCGCGCATGCTCGATGAGTCGAACAACACCGTCACTTTTGCCGACGTGGCCGGCTGCGAGGAAGCGAAAGAGGAGGTCGCGGAGTTGGTCGAGTTCCTGCGCGATCCCTCGAAGTTCCAGAAACTCGGTGGGCGCATCCCGCGCGGCGTGCTGATGTTGGGTAACCCGGGCACCGGCAAGACGCTGCTCGCGAAGGCGATCGCGGGCGAGGCCAAGGTGCCGTTCTTCAGCATTTCCGGCTCCGATTTCGTCGAAATGTTCGTCGGCGTGGGCGCGGCCCGCGTGCGCGACATGTTCGAGCAGGCGAAGAAGCACGCCCCCTGCATCGTGTTCATAGACGAAATTGACGCGGTGGGGCGCCAGCGCGGTGCGGGCCTGGGCGGCGGCAACGACGAACGCGAGCAGACGTTGAACCAGCTGCTCGTCGAGATGGATGGTTTCGAAACCAATTCCGGCGTGATCGTCATCGCCGCCACCAACCGTCCCGACGTGCTCGATCCGGCGCTGCTGCGCCCGGGACGCTTCGACCGGCAGGTGGTGGTGCCGCTGCCCGACATCCGCGGGCGCGAGCTGATCCTTCAGGTGCACATGCGCAAGGTGCCGATCGGTCCGGATGTGAAGGCCGACATCATTGCGCGCGGCACCCCGGGCTTCTCGGGCGCCGATCTCGCCAACCTGGTGAACGAGGCGGCGCTGTTCGCGGCGCGCGCCAACAAGCGCCTGGTGGACATGGACGATTTCGAGCGCGCCAAGGACAAGGTCATCATGGGCGCCGAGCGCCGCTCGCTCGTCATGCCCGAGCACGAGCGCAGGAACACCGCCTATCACGAGTCGGGCCATGCGGTGTGCGCGAAGCTGCTGACGAGGACCGACCCGGTGCACAAGGTGACCATCATCCCGCGCGGTCGCGCGCTCGGCGTCACGATGCAGCTTCCCGAGCAGGACCGCTACAGCATGGACCGCGAAATGATCCTGCAGAACATTGCGGTGCTGTTCGGCGGGCGGATCGCCGAAGAGATCTTCATGGGCCAGATGACCACCGGCGCCTCCAACGACTTCGAGCGCGCCACCGAGCTCGCGCGCAACATGGTGACGCGCTGGGGCATGAGCGACTCGATGGGGCCGATGGTGTACGGGGAGAACGAGGGCGAGGTGTTCCTCGGACGCTCGGTCACCGTGCACAAGAACGTCTCCGAGACCACGATGCAGAAAGTGGACGCCGAGATCCGGCGCATCGTCGACCAGCAGTACGCGCTGGCGCGGAAACTCATCGAGGACCACCGCGACAAGGTGGAAGCGATGGCGAAGGCGCTGCTCGAGTGGGAGACGCTCGACTCCGACCAGATCAACGACATCATGGAAGGCCGACCGCCGCGCCCGCCGAAACCGGCACAGCCGCCGGCACCGCAGCCCAGGGACAGCACGCCGACTGCCGCCGCGACCGCAACGCCGGCACGAGAAGCCTAACAGCAGGATTCAGGAGCCAGGATTCAGGATTCGGTGTGCAGCAGTTTGGGTTTGCCTTGTTCCCTGAATCCTGAATCCTGAAGCCTGAAGCCTGAATCCTGATTCCTGATGTTTCTCCAGTGCGGCAAGTTCAGGCTGTCGCTGGAACGGCCGCTCATCATGGGCATCGTCAACGTCACGCCCGATTCGTTTTCCGATGGCGGCCTGTTTGCCGATGCCGGGCAGGCGGTTGCGCACGCCCGGCGACTGATCGAGGAGGGGGCGGATATTCTCGACATCGGTGGCGAATCCACCCGCCCGGGCTCGGCTCCGGTCGCGCTCGAAGAGGAACGCCGGCGCGTGCTGCCGGTCCTGGAAACCCTCGCCGGCTGCGGAGTGCCGCTCTCGGTGGACACCCGCAAGCCCGGGCTCATGCTCGAGGCGATCGCGGCCGGCGCGGCCATGGTGAACGACGTCACCGCGCTCACCGCTCCCGCGGCGCTCGAAGCGG
>JAHFRO010000206.1 GCA_023266245.1 Betaproteobacteria bacterium
TTCCGTCCCTGGCCACCATCTCTTGCTACCGCGCGTTGAGCGGCGCCCCTTGCGTCCGCTCCATCGGGCGGAGTTAAAGCGGAGCAATGCTTCCGCTTTAACAGGATTTAGCCGGATTTCACCAGCACCCGCGCTTCCGTCACGAGCTGGTTCCAGCGCTGCATTGCGAGGGCGGCCTTGTCGATCAGGACCGAGTTGCCGCCTCGATCCACGAGCTCGGCGAGCCGCGCCATGACGGCCACGGCCTCGTAGTGGAGGGCGCACAGCGTCGCGGCACGGGGCGACATGGTCTGGCCCAGCGCCTTGACCTTTTCCGGGAAAACCTCGATCGACTGGATCTGTTCGGCAAGCCTCAGCCGGTCTGGGGTTGGAATTCTGCTCATAGATGCCCTCCCGTTAGCAGGTCAGATGCGAGCCGCACCGATGTCCGCGAATACATCTTTAGTCCGCATGCGAGGAAATTCTCGAGGATGACCTGTCTCAAGTAAAGCGCAGCGGCAGGATAGGGCTCCCGGCCGGCCGGGAGCCCTCACCGGATCCCGCCAACAACAGCCAGGCTCGCTGTGCCCGAATGTTACTTGCCGGCGTCGCTTTTCAGGATCTCCATCCCCGCCTGCAGGCAGCGCTCGATGCGCGCTTTTTCTTTCGCGACTTTCTCGTCGGTCCACTCCCACAGGCCGCGCTTCGCCTTCATGCCGATATGGCCCTTGGCGACCATCTCTTTCAGGAACGGGGGCGGGGCCTTCTCGTTGTAGAGATGGGGATAGACCGAAGTGCCGGCGAGAAGGTTGGTGTCCCAGCCCGACATCTCCTTCTGCAGCATCGGCCCGCACGCGATGTAGCGGAAGCCGAAGCCGTAGCGCACCGCGATGTCTATGCCTTCAGGAGTGGTCACGCCGTTCGCCACCAGGTACAGCGCTTCCCGCATCAACGCGTGCTGCAGCCGGTTGCCGACGAAGCCGGGAATGTCCTGGTTGACGCGGATCGGCGCCTTGTCGAGATCTCGCATCAGCCGCTCGAGCCGGTCGGCAATCTTCCTGTCGGTGAAGTCCGCGCTGATGACTTCGACGAGCGGCACGAGATGGGCGGGCATGAAGAAATGCAGCCCCACCACCCGCGAGCGCGTCTTGAGATGCTTCCCGATCTCGCCGATGGGAAACGTCGAGGTATTGCTCGCCAGCGGAATATCCGGACGCGCGAGGCGCTCGAGGTCGGCGAAGAGCTTGTGCTTGAGCGGCAGATCTTCCGTCGCCGCCTCGACCACCAGGCCTATTTCCTTCCACGGCAGATCGTCGAGCCTGGGGTAAGTCTTGAGGTTGGCTGCATTGGCCTCCGGCGCGCCGAGTTTTTTGAGGCCCGCGGCCAGTCGCGCGGGCAGTGCGTCGCGCGTCTTCTGCGACGGGCTCATCACGTGCACGTTCCAGCCGCCGCTGGCGAAGATGATGGCGATGTCGCCACCCATCACGCCGCCGCCGATGATGGCCGCATGGGATTTCTGTGCTGGCATGGCTCAGGCTCCGTGTCTTGTCGATACCGGGAAGAAGGGGTCTGGCAGTGTGACTGATTATATCGGAGCGCCGCTGTCCGACCAGCGCAACAAAATGGCGCAGCGTAATGCTGCGCTATCTTGCCGCAATCCGGTCGGCGTTAGTTAGCGGGTGCGCGCGTGGCGGACCACTGCGCCTCGCCGCCGGGCAGCTTCACCGTGCCCTCGATGGTGTCGCCGGACACGCGGCCCGTGAAGTCGCGGCGGATCGGATTCGAGCCGGCGAACTCGTAGACCGAGAAGGTGATGTAGTCGCCGTGCAGCTTGACGTTGCGCAGCTGCCCCGTCTTGCCGTCGAGCTTGACCAGGCCTTCGACCTGCTGGAAGTGCTGGCGCAGCATCAGTTCGTATTCGCGCGCGCCGCTGCCGGAAATGTTCCAGCGCCAGGTGCCTTCGATCGGCGCCGGCACGATCCACATATAGGCGGTGCGGCCTTGCACGTTTTCGGTCTGGTCGGGCTGCCAGTCGTCCATGCTGAAGGCGTGGGAGACGACGCGCGTGCCGGGCTTCATCTTGAGGATGGTCGGGCGCAGCTTGAGGTTGAGGGTGGGCAGGAGATAGAGCGTGAGCACGGTGGCCTCGCTGAAGTCGGTTTCGAAGATGTCGGCGCGGATGAACTGGGCGCGCCCCGCGATCCCTTCCTTCTCGGCGTTGCGCCTGGAGAGCTCGACCATGTCGGGGTTGTATTCGATGCCGAGTGCGCGCGCGCCGAACTTTTTCGCCGCGGTGATCACGGTGCGGCCGTCGCCCGAGCCGAGGTCGATCACGTAATCATTGGGCTTGGTGTTGGCCATCTGCAGCATGCGCTCGACCAGCGCCTGCGGGGTGGGCACCCAGATGACGTCCTTGCCCTCCTGCCCGACGCTGGGCTGGTAATCCTTTTGTGTCGACTGGGCGTACGCGGCGCCGGGGAGCGCCAGCGAGACGCTGGCGAGCAGGGCAAACAAGATGGTTGCGGCGTGCAGCCGGTAACGATGCATGGGGTTCTCCGTGGTTAGTTGCAAAAATCAGGTCAGCGGCCGTGCGGCCGATGGATGGTAAACGTGCAAATGGCGCAATAGTTTACAGCAGGTCGTGGCGAAATATTCCAGATCGCCGGGCTGTGCTCTTCGCTCCTCTCCCCTCTCTCCTCACCCCTCACTGCTCTTTAAGCCGGCCATCCAGCGTGGCGCCGCTCGCGATCATGGCGTCGATCGCGGCCTGATCGTAGCCCGCCTCGCGCAGGATCTCCACGCTGTGCTGCCCGAGCTTGGGCGTGGGCAGGAAATCGCTGCGCATCCCGCCCGAGAGCTTGTTGGGCAGCCGCATGTTCCACATCCTGCCCTCGGTCGGGTGCTCGACCGCCTGGAAGAAGCCGATGTCCTTGAGGTGGGGATCCTCGAGCAGGCTGTCGAGCGTGTGGTAGGGCATGGCCGGCACGTCGGTCTGGTCGAAGATCGCCAGCCACTCCGCGGTGGTTTTCTGCTTGAGCGCTTCCGTCCGGATGCGGAAATACTCGCGCACGTTCTTGAAGCGCGCCATCACGCTGTTGAAGCGTGGGTCGCTTTTCAGCTCGGAGCGGCCGATGGCGTCGAACAACGCAAACGCCTGTTCGTTGGTGTTGGCCGCAACGCAGATCCAGCTGTCCCTGGTCGGCAGCGGACGCGCCTCCGGATCGAGCAGGCGCAAGTCGCCGGTTCCCCCGCGCGGCGGCTGATAGGTCTTCAGCTGCAGATGTTCGGTGAGGACGAACGCGACCATGTTCTCGAACATCGGCACTTCGATCGCCTGGCCCTCGCCGGTGCGGCTGCGCTGGATCAGCGCCATCAGGATCATCTGCGTCGCGATCAGCCCCACCGTGCGGTCCACCATCACCAGCGGCACGTAGCGCGGCTCGCCGAACGCGCGGTGATGCAGCGCCGCCACGCCCGCCGAGCCCTGAATGATGGAGTCGTAGGCGGGCTTGTCGCGGTAGCGGCCATCCTGGCCGAAGCCGAACATGCCGCAGTAGATAAGGCGCGGATTGACCGCCCGCACCTCCTCATAGGCGAGCTTCAGGCGCGCCATCGAGGGCGGGCGCACGTTGTAGACCAGCACGTCGGCGCGCTCGAGCAGGCGCATCAGCGCGGCATATCCCGCCGGCTGCTTCAGGTCGAGCACGAGGGAACGCTTGTTGCGGTTCAAGTGCAGAAACTTGGGCGACATGCCAGCGGTGACGCCGCCGCCGCCAATGGTCCGCCCCAGGTCGCCGGTCGGGCTTTCCACCTTGATCACGTCCGCCCCGTAGTCGGCGAGGATCTGGGTGGTCTGTGGCCCCACCACGACCGAGGTGAGGTCGACGACGCGTATGCCTTCGAGCGGTCCGCCGGCCATGGTCGAAGATCAAAGAGCCAATGAACCGCAGATAAACGCAGATACACGTGGATGAAAACCGGAGGATCCAGCCACAGAGGACACAGAATTCACAGAGAAAACCAACAAAGCGGAACGTACAGGTTTCAGCATTTTGACTCTCTGTGTGCTCTGTGATCTCTGTGGCTAATGCTTTTCAGGGTTGATCTTTTCGGCATTCATCGGCGTTCATCTGTGGTTTCAGCCGGGTTCTTGCGACCGCTTCTTATCGAAACTCGGCTTCGGCGGAGAGCGCGAGCGCCCCGTCCTCATCCGCCGCCCACAGCTTGGCGGTCTTGTTGTCGGGCGAGGGCTCGCCGCCCAGCGTGAACGGGCGGTTGACGAACAGCGCGCGCA
>JAHFRO010000207.1 GCA_023266245.1 Betaproteobacteria bacterium
CGGCGTCATCTTCCTGAGCCGCGACGAGGTCGAGCCCTTCGGCGACAAGGAAATCGGTCTGGTCACCACCTTCGCCGACCAGGCGGTGATCGCCATCGAGAACGTGCGGCTGTTCAACGAGACCAAGGAGGCGCTCGAGCGGCAGACCGCGACCGGCGAGATTCTGAAGGTCATCAGCAGCTCGCCGACCGACGTTCAGCCGGTGCTGGACGCTGTCGCCGAGAATGCCGCCCGAGTGTGTGGCGCCTATGATGCCTTGATCTATCGCATCGACGGTGATGCCCTCCAGTTGGCGGCCCATTATGGACCCCTCCCATGGATGAGCGAGAGCATGCCTCTCAACCGCGGCTCGGTAACCGGCCGAGCCGCCGTCGACCGGCAGGCGGTTCACGTACTTGATCTCGGGGCAGAGCCCGAAGAAGAGTTTCCCGTCGGCCGAGCTCTCCAGCAGCGCTTCGGGCAACGGACCGTGCTTGCAACGCCGCTGCTACGCGAAGGTGTGCCCATCGGGGTGATAGCAATTCGCCGAATGGAGGTCCATCCCTTCTCGGACAAGCAGATCGACCTCCTTAAGACCTTTGCCGACCAGGCCGTGATCGCGATCGAGAACGTGCGGCTGTTCAAGGAGATCGAGGCGCGCAACCGCGACCTCACCGAATCGCTCAACCAGCAAACCGCGACCGCCGAAGTACTCAAAATCATCAGCCGCTCGACGTTCGATCTGCAGCCAGTCTTGGAAACCCTCATCGAGAACGCGACGAAGCTGTGCGATGCCAGACAGGGACTCATTTACAGGTTCGACGACGAGGTCTTTCGCGTGGGGGCTTTCTACGGCGCCTCGTCCGAGTTGAGAGAGTTCTGGCAGCGGGCCGAGCCCCGCCCAGGGCGAGGGTCTTGCGTCGGGAGGGTCGGCCTCGAGCGCCGGACGGTTCAAATCCCCGATGTCCTGGCCGATCCCGAATATCAAGAGTCTGAGTTCCAGAGGATAAGCGGCTTCAGGACCATGCTCGGCGTCCCCATGCTCAGGGAGAACATGCTCATCGGCGCCATCGTCATGTGGCGTAGTGAGGTCCGCGCCTTCACCGACAAGCAGATCGAGCTGGTGACGACCTTCGCCGACCAGGCGGTGATCGCCATCGAGAACGTGCGCATGTTCAAGGAAATCGAGGCGCGCAACCGCAACCTCAGTGAATCGCTGGAGCAGCAAACGGCGACAAGCGAGATCCTGCGTGTGATCAGCCGCTCGCCCACCGATGTTCAGCCCGTGTTCGATATCATCTCAGAGCGCGCGGAGAAACTGTGCGACGCTGGGATCAGTGTCGTCTCCAGGCTCGACGGTGAGCTGATCCAGCTGGCTGCGCTCCACGGCGTGACCCCGGAAGGCACGGAAGCCATCGGGCGCGTGTTCCCCATGCGGATGAGCGCCGAGACAGTGACGGCGCGTACCGTCCGGGATCGCGCAGTGGTGCATATCCCGGACGTGCTGGCCGATCTACTCTATGAGACGAAGGACGCCGCACTGGCGGCCCACTATCGCAGCTGCCTCGGCGTGCCGATGCTTCGCGAGGGGCAGGTCATTGGGGTGATCTTCGTCGCGCGAGCAACGCCGGGGCACTTCGGCGACAAGCAGGTCGAGCTGCTGAAAACGTTTGCCGATCAGGCGGTCATCGCGATCGAGAACGTGCGGCTGTTCAAGGAAATCGAGGCGCGCAACCGCGACCTCACGGAGGCCCTGGAGCAGCAGACCGCGACCAGCGAAGTGCTCAAGGTTATCAGCCGTTCAACTTTCGACTTGCAGCCGGTACTCGAAACCCTGGTTGAAAATGCACAGAGGCTTTGCGACGCCGCGCTCGGATTGTTTTTCAGATTTGACGGCGAGGTATTGCGGCTGGAGGTTGCGCACAACGCGAACCCGGAATACGTCGCCTACCGGCGACAGAACCCGATCAGCGTCAACCGCGACACGATCGCGGGACGCGCCGCGTTTGAGCGGCGTCCTATCCATGTGCACGACATCCTCGCTGATCCTGAATACAAAGGACCGGCGGCGGCGAAATTCGCCGGCCAAAGAACCGTGCTGTGCGTCCCCGTGCTCAGGGAAGGTTCTCCCGTCGGTGTCATCAACGTCTATCGCGCGGAGGTAAGACCCTTCACCGACAAGCAAATCGCATTGTTACAAACCTTCGCCGACCAGGCGGCGATCGCCATCGAGAACGTGCGCTTGTTCAAGGAGATCGAGGCGCGAACGGAGCAGCTCACGCGCTCTGTCGAGGAACTGCGTGTACTTGGGGAAGTCGGCCGGGCAGTCAGCTCGACGCTGGACGTGGAGAATGTGCTCCTTACCATTGTTACCCACGCAGTAGAGATCTCGAAGGCCGACGCGGGCGGCACGATCTACGAGTTCGATGAGACGAGTGAAGTGTTCGACCCGCGGGCCAACTACGGGACCAGCGAAGCCATGGTCGCGGCCCTGCGCGAGTCGCGGATCCGGATCGGCGAGACGACTGTAGGCATATGCGCCGCGCGCCGGGCGCCCTACCAGATTCCTGATATGGAGCAGGAGCCGGATAACCGGCTGCGCCATCTGCTGCTGCGCGAGGGCATTCGCGCGGTGCTGGCGGTGCCGCTGTTGCGCGAGGAGCGGGTCATCGGCGCGCTGGTGATCCGCCGGAAGACGGCAGGCGAATTCCCGCAGTCGGTTCTGACCCTGCTGCAGACCTTCGCCGCGCAGTCTGTGCTCGCCATTCAGAACGCGCGGCTGTTCCAGGAAATCCAGGAAAAGAACCAGCAGATCGAGATCGCCAACCGCCACAAATCGGAATTCCTTGCCAACATGTCGCACGAGCTAAGAACGCCTCTGAACGCGGTCATCGGTTTTTCCGAAGTGCTGCAGCAGCGCATGTTCGGCGAGCTGAACGAAAAACAGGGCGAGTACATCAATTACATACACACCTCTGGCGCGCACCTGTTGTCGCTAATCAACGACATCCTCGATCTCTCCAAGGTCGAAGCCGGACGCATGGAACTCGATTCCACAACCTTCAGTCTGCCGATGGCGATTGATAACGCATTGACGCTCGTCAAGGAGCGTGCTAGCCGCCATGGTGTTACTCTGGAATGCGTCATTGACCCCGCCTTGGGTGATATCAACGCCGACGAGCGCAAATTCAAACAGATTCTGCTCAACCTCCTTTCAAACGCAGTGAAATTCACGCCGGAAGGCGGGCGAATTACGGTTGCGGCGCGGCCAATTATTGGCGCGGTCGAGGTCAGCGTGAGCGACACCGGCATCGGCATTGCCCCGGAGGACTGCGAAGCGGTGTTCGAGGAATTTCGCCAAGTCGGCAAGGACTACAGCAAGAAAGCCGAAGGCACGGGCCTCGGTCTGGCGCTGACGCAGAAATTTGTCGAGCTGCACAGCGGCAAGATCTGGGTCAAGAGTGAACTCGGTAAAGGATCAACGTTTACCTTCACTCTGCCCGTCAGTCCGGCCCAGGTAGTCGCTCCGGGCGCATCCGTGAACTGAAAAATCCGTCAAGGAACCGACATGGCCAATGAACTGATATTAATCATCGAAGACAACGAGATAAACCGCACGCTCGTGCGTGACGTGCTGCAGTTCAAGGGTTATCAGACGCTGGAATCGCAAACAGCCGAAGAAGGCATTCGGCTGGCGCGCGAGCAGAAACCGGCGCTGATACTGATGGACTTTCATCTGCCCGCCATGAACGGTATCGAGGCGTTTAAGGCGCTGCGCGCCGATGCCGCGACAAGTTCTATCCCGGTGATTGCGGTCACTGCCTCCGCCATGCCCGAGGACCGCCAAAAGATCTTGGCGGCCGGATTCGACGGCATGCAAACGAAGCCGATCCACGTTCAAGAGTTCCTGGAAACGGTGGAGCGAACCCTAAAGAAGGCCGCAGGTGCGGTGTGAGCGCAAGCGCGGCGGCTTAACTGGCTTAACCCAATATTCCTGCTACGCACCGACGAGGTGATCGAATGACTACGCGTCGTGAACTGCTGATTGTGCTTAGCGCAGGCGCACTTGCAGCGCCGCTTGCCTCGCTCGCCCAGCAACAACAAAAAGTTTACCGCGTCGGCATACTGGCGCCCGGCACTCCCGCCTCACGAGGCCATTTGCTCGAAGCCTTCACGCAAGGTCTTCGGGAACTCGGCTATGTCGAAGGCAAGAACATCTTGATCGAGCGCCGTTTTGCGGAGGGGAGCCTTGATCGATTGCCGGCGCTCGCGGCTGACCT
>JAHFRO010000208.1:0-1750 GCA_023266245.1 Betaproteobacteria bacterium
CTCCGTTACAGCGCAGAGGAGATCGCCCGGGCCAAAGCCACGGCTAGAGCTTGAATATGTCCTGAGCGTTGCCGCCCAGCACTCGCTCGGCGCGAAGTACATGAAAGGCGGCCACTCGGCCTGGAAGGCGATTGGAGGCCCGACGAAGCTGCACACTTGACGGTGCTGCAATTCCAAGTTTCGGCCAGAGACTTTTTTAGGAGCCTGATGCCATGACCTCACCCATTTCGTTTTCTGAACTCCAAGCGGCCACCCGCAGCCGCCAACCGCCATTAGTGATCGATGTCCGGAAACGGCCCGCATTTATAGCTGCTACTGACATGATCACCGGGGCATTGCGGCGCGACCCGGAACTGGTTTCTTCGTGGACGAAGGAATTGCCAAGCGCCAGCACGGTGGCCGTTTATTGCGCGCACGGCCACGAGGTAAGCCAGGGCGTGGCCAAAGCGCTCAACGAGCGCGGCATTGCCGCCCAGTATCTCGAGGGCGGGATAGAAGAAGGATGGCGGGCCGCCGGCGGAGAGTTCATCCGCAAACCTGCCGGTTCGAATACCCGCTGGGTCACGCGCGAACGCCCGAAGATCGACCGCATCGCGTGCCCCTGGCTGATTGCGCGCTTCGTCGACAAGGACGCCGAGTTCCTGTACGTGCCCACGAAACAGGTACCGGACACCGCACGGCAGAAGGAAGCCATTCCCTACGACATACCGGACGTCGTGTTCTCGCATGACGGCGACTTGTGCAGCTTCGATGCATTTCTCAAGCAATACCATCTGCACGATCCGGCGCTCGCGCGGCTTGCGCTCATCGTCAGGGGAGCCGACACGGCGAAGCTCGACCTGGCGCCGCAGGCGCCGGGGCTGGTGGCGATTTCCCTTGGCCTCTCGCGGATTTTCGCCGACGACCAAGAGATGCTGAAGCACGGCATGGTGATGTACGACGCGCTCTACGCCTGGTGCAAGCAAGGCCAGGACGAAGTGCATACGTGGAATCCTGCAGCCTACCGCTGATTCAAGGACGCTGGAGGCGCCCCTTGAGAAGGAAGCTCACGATCGTTATGACCACATTGGCGACTCTCGGACTCATGAATACCACTCTTGCAGAAAAGATTTCGTTCGATCAGGACCAGGCAGGCGTCCTCCCCGCCGGATGGCGTGCCGGTGTCACCGGCCGCGGCTCGCCAAAGTGGTCGGTCGAGGCCGATGCGACTGCGCCCAGCAAGCCGAATGTCCTCAAGCAATCGGGCAGCGGTACTTTCCCGTGGTGCGTGAGGCAGGATGCATCGCTCGCTGACGGTTACGTCGAGGTCAAGTTCAAGCCGATCTCCGGCAGGGAGGATCAGGCCGGAGGATTGGTGTGGCGTTGGAAGGACGGCGACAATTACTACGTCGCCCGCGCCAACGCGCTGGAGAACAATGTGTCGCTTTACTACACGGAGAGCGGAAATCGCCGGACCATCAAATACGTTGACGCACCGGTGCCGGGTAATGTCTGGCACACGCTGAGAGTCGAGTTTTCCGGCAGGAAAATCAAGGTCGCGCTCGACGGTAAAACATACATTGAACTTGATGACAGCCATATCGCCGGCGCCGGAGCGGTCGGTGTTTGGACCAAGGCCGACAGCGTTACTGCGTTTGATGATTTTAGTTACGATGCTTTGGGCGCCAAATCTGGAGAATGACGGACGACAAATCGCCGGCCGCGACCGCGTTTATCAGGGTCGACCGGCTATACGGGCCGCGCGGAATTG
>JAHFRO010000208.1:1850-4256 GCA_023266245.1 Betaproteobacteria bacterium
GCGCCGACCGGGTTCTTGCGGAACGCCTTTTCCTGCTCGCCGATCATGTAGTAGAGCCCGTCGAGCGCCTTCCTGGTGACGTAGCTCTCGATCGTCGCCTGGTCCTGTTGCACGAGGCCGAGCTGTGCACCTTGTCCGGCGAGTGAGTTGTACTGCTGCGCGAGCCCCACCCGGTCGGTAGCCTTCTTCACGATCGGCAGGAAGCGCTGGGTGAGCGGTGCCTGCGTGGTCCGTTTGAAATACTCGGTGGCGGCGGTGTCGCCGCCGGTGAGTATCCCTTTGGCGTCCTGCACCGACATCTTCTTCACGGCGTCCACCAGGAGCTGCTTCGCTTCCGGCACCGCGGCTTCCGCCGCGCGGTTCATCGAGAGCACCAGCTCGTCGGCCTGCTTCCTCATGCCCGCCAGCCGCAGCGCTCCCTCGATCCTCTGCAGCGTGGGCGGCAGCGGGATCTTGACCCTGGGATTGCCGAAGTAGCCGTTCTCGACGCCGAGCTTGGCGACCGCAGCGATCGATCCGTCGTTGAGGGCCTGTTTCAGCCCGCTCACGGCATCGGCGTTGCTGATGTCGGCGATGCCGGCGGCGTGGGCATTGATGATAAGAAGGCCAAGAAAACCCAGAATATGGCGCATGGTTCGTATCCCCCGGGTCTGATGATCCTGCATCCGGCTCGAGATGAGCAGGTCCTTCAGCCTTATTCTAGCCGCTGTCCTGTTCGCGACGGTAACGCTGCTCCTCTACGGCGTTTCCACCTGGACGACCCCCGCGCCGCAGGCGACCTTCGTCTCGCTCAAGGGCGAGAGAATTACCACCGGCGAGTTGAGGGGCAAGGTCGTGCTCGTCAACTTCTGGGCCACCGACTGCGCGACCTGCATCAAGGAGATGCCCCAGGTTGTGGCGACTTACAACAAATATCGCGAACGCGGCCTCGAGTTAATCGCGGTGGCGATGCGCCATGACTCCCCAACTACGTGATCAACTACACCGAGAAGAATCGCCTGTCGTTCAAGGTGGCGCTCGATCCGACGGGCAAGCTCGCCAGGGTCTTCGGCGACGTGAAGCTCGCGCCGACCACTTTCGTCATTGATAAACGGGGGAACATCGTGAGACGCATCGTCGGCGAGCCGGACTTCGCCGGGTTGCACGAACTGCTGGAAAAGAAGCTCGCCGAGGCAGCCTAGCCTCTCCGGGGCTTCCAGAGCTTCACCGACCGTGACCGGCGGATGTTCGCGTCATGTGTCGCGAGAGGCAGTCCATGCGCGCGCGCGGTCGCCACGATCAAGCGGTCGGCCGGATCTCCATGAAACGACGGAGGAAGCCGGTCCAGCGCGAGGATTACACCCACCTCCAGGGGAACGAGCGTAAGCATCCGAGGGGCCGCAGCGCGCTCGAGCCATTCCGAAAACGCCAGTGGCAATTCGAGCCGACCCTTGGCATGCAACATCTGCGCTTCCCACAGGCTGATCGCCGCCAGAAACAACCCGCCACGCTCCGCTTCCGCGTCGAGCGCCTTGCGTTCCATGCGGGGTAGACCAGAACCGCGCGTCAGCCACCAGACCCAGACGTGAGTGTCGAGCAATACGCTCAACGCATCGCCTCGAAGTCCTCGTCACGCAGCACCGATTCTCCCGGCGCCGCGAGCAGGTTCCCGCCCAATGCGCGCAACTGCTCCCATGGCTTCATCGGGGAAGCGGATGCTGAACTGGAGGACGGCTCCAATTGAGCGACGACCCTGCCGCGTCGCTTGATGGTCACCGGCTTGCCCGTCTTCTCAACCCGGCGCACGATCTCCAGACAGCGGTGTTTGAATTCGGTAATTGAAATGTCCATTTGCGAATTATAAATGGCCATTTTGCGATTTGCAAGGCGGAAGCTTCAGGTAATGCCCGCTTCGTGCGCCTGCTGGTCGGCGTGGTACGAGGAGCGCACCAGTGGCCCGCACGCCGCGTGCATGAAACCGATCGCTGCGGCCTGGCGCGCGAACCCCTCGAATACCGCAGGCTCTACGTAGCGCATCACCGGCAGGTGGTGGAGGCTCGGCTGTAGATACTGGCCAATGGTGAGCATGTCCACTTCGTGCGCGCGCAGGTCCTGCAACACCGCAACGATTTCCTCGTCGGTTTCGCCCAGCCCCACCATCAGACCGGACTTGGTCGGGATGTGTGGAAAGCGTGCCTTGAAGTCCTTGAGGAGTTTCAGCGAATTCCAGTAATCGGCCCCGGGGCGCGCCTGTTTGTAGAGCCGCGGCACGGTTTCCAGGTTGTGATTCATCACGTCGGGCGGGGACTGCGAAAGGATGTCGAGCGCGATCTCGAGCCGCCCGCGGAAGTCGGGCACCAGCACTTCGATGCGGGTGGCGGGCGAGAGCTCGCGCACGGCGTGGATGCAATCGGCGAAGTGCCGCGC
>JAHFRO010000209.1 GCA_023266245.1 Betaproteobacteria bacterium
TTCGCCGGCGGCCGGCGCGAGGAAATCGCGATCGAGCAGGAGCGCTACGCGCGCTATGGCTATGAAACGGCGGATGCGAACGTGCGCTCTTCGCATTTGCACCGCATGAAAAACGCAGCCGGTGAAAGCGGCGGCCCGTTCGAGTACTCGACGCTCGGCGCAGACGAGCAGTGGGTGAAGGATGTGGTCCTCGCCTGCTGGGCGAAGGAAAGCTGATCATCCCGGCACGCGCTTGTCGTGCTCGTCGGACAGGATGAAGAGGAGGTTGGTTGGCTTCACACGACAGGATTCAGGATCAGGGATTCGGGATTCACCAACAGCGGGTACAAAAGTCGGATCACGGAAGCGGTATCAGGGCAGGATGACCGGGACATCCAGCTTGCGGAAGTCTGCGTCCAGAGTGAGGATGGGCAGTCGTTCCTGCGCCGCGAGAGCGTAACAGAAACAGTCACCCAGGTTCAACGGATACCGCAGTCTCGCGCGCGCCGCCGCGCGCGCAAGCTGCCGATCAACGGGAACGATCACAAGACCGGCGCGGAGCAACTGGTTCCTACTTGTATTTGCGGGTCATCAATTCCGCGATGCTTGCGCCACTGTCGATGTCCTTCTTGCGCTTGGTGTCGCCGGCGTCGATTTTGCGCGCGGCTTCCAGCACATCGGCAGCACGCTCGCGCGGCACGAAGGCGACGCCCGCCTCGTCCGCGCGCACCAAGTCACCCGGCCGCACCTGAATTCCCGCGATCTGCACAGTCCCGTTCACTTCCACCGTCTGCATGCGCCATTTGCCGGTGACGGGCGCCTGAGCTTGCGCTCCGGGCGGCGGTGCACTGCTTCGCCCAGCCCCCAAGCGGGGTGTATTATTAACTTTAGCGGTGCTTCCACAAGGGGGAGGTAACCATGTTCGGGAACAGGAGAGCGGTGCTTGAAATGCCCGCCGATGCATCGGCCTCGGCGGGAGGCGGAGCGCTGGGGTACGCGGGCTTCTGGGCGCGGGTCGCGGCGCTGATCGTTGACAACGCGATTCTGACCATCTTCGGCCTCCTGCTGGTGATCGGAGCCGCATTCATCGGCGAAGAGGCCGCAGGCATCGCCGTCTTGGTCTATGTCCTCGTCGCGCTGCTCTATTGGCCGGTGATGGAGTGCTCGGCGCGGCAGGCGACCTTCGGCAAGAGCCTGCTCGGCATCCAGGTCACCGACCTTAACGGGGCGCGTCTCTCGTTCCTGCGCTCGCTGCTCAGGAATCTCGCCAAGATCATTTCCGGCATTCCCCTCAGCCTGGGTTTCCTGCTCGCGGCCTTCACCTCCCGCAAGCAGGCACTGCACGACATCATCACCAGCTGCCTGGTCGTGCGCTCCGATCCATCGCACTTTCTCAAGGCTTTGGTTGCCGCGGTGGGCGGGCTTGTCATTGTAGTCGGCGGCGGTGGTTACTACTTCTTCAAGGTGTACATGCCGCAGCAGATGGAGATGGGCAGGGCGGCGATGGAGAAGGCAATGAAGGAGGCCGGGAAGGGCGCGCCCGTGATAAAGCCGGCGCCCGCCCAGCCGCCTATCGCAAAGGCACCGGCACCGGACGCAAAACCAGCCGCGCCGTCCACTCTCCCGGCGAGCCTGAGCGAGGCGGACTACGACAAACTGCTCGCCAGGCAGCTTTCCGGTCTCGAGAAACCATCGAGTGCGCGTGCCGGGCCGGCGCTACTGCAGCTCGACACATTTTTCGGCGACAGCGTGTGGCTAAAGGTGATGCTGCCACCGATTCCCAACCTCGACTTGGGGCGCGTGACCGTTACGATCAACCAAATTCTCGACGTAAAAGGCCAGGACCGTTACGACCGCGACAGCTCGTTCGAGGGCGCCTTTTTCAGAAACGTCAATCTCAGCGAAACGAAGATAGGCGTGCCACACTTCGAGGGCACCCGGAGCGTGCGACTGAAGCAAGGAACGACGGAGCCGGACGTGCAAAAGGTTGAGGGAGTTCTGCACCTGTCGCTTCCGCTCGAGCTTAAAGTATTCTCGCTCGGCTCAGCCGACGTCGGCAGGGAGCATGTCGCGGGGCCGGCGACGGTCACGCTGAAGTCGATCCAGGGACAGGAGGCTTCCTTCACTGTCTCCGGCGCGTGGGAGAATTTTGTTGGCGCGAAAGGCTTCGACGAGAAAGGCGCCAGGGTGCAGCAGCAGGCCATGGGGGGCGGCGGCGGCGTCACAACGGTCAAGTATCAGGCGCCCATTGCAAAGATCCAGCTCGCCTTCGCTCCCCGCAAGCTGAATCGCGAGTACCCGTTCTCGCTCACGCGCGGTGCTACCGCGCCGGCAGCTACGACGGTAGCCGCACCTGCGACGATGGTGAAGCCCGATGTGACCGCGCCCCCGGTGGCGCCAGCCCCCGCACCCGCGCGGGCAGCAGAAAAGCCTGTACCCGCGGTGGAAAAGGCTGCGCCAGTTTCGACGGCGCCGAAACCGACGGCGGCTGAGAAGGTCGCGACGGCCGCGCCGATAGCGGAAGTCGCAGAAAAGCCCAGGCCTGCACCGCGCAAACGTGTCGCGCCCACTGCGCCGGCGGCCGCGCCCGCCGAGGCGGGACCCGCTCCGGCTGCCGCGCCGGTAAGGACGCCAAAATACAACGACGTCATGACCGCGGTGATGTATCGCGACCAGGCGGGGGCCTCCGAGCTGCTCGACCTCGGCTGGTGGGTTGACCGTCCGGACTCGAACGGCGTCACGCCACTCATGGCCGCGGCCATGAACGGCGATGCCGCGATGGTACAGCTGCTCCTCAAGAACGGTGCCAACCCCAACCGCAGCGCTCCGGGCGGCTCCGTGCTCGATTTCGCGCGCAGGAGCGGGGACGGCAAGGTCGTCGAACTGCTGCAGCGTAGCGGCGCGCGCTAGTCGCGCCGCTGAAGGAGCGCCATGGCCAAAGCTCCTCATGTGCCAGGCAAGGGCTGGTATGCACTTGCAGGGGCGATCACCCTTGGCTGCATCGTCGCAGCTGGCGGCCTCATCGCCTGGCACGTACTGAAAAACGACGAGGGAGCGCAGTTCCTCGCGCCCGCGCGGCACGTTCTCGAGTTGCGCCCCGGCCGGTATGTCGTCTGGAACGACCACGTGACGATATTCGAGGGTCGCAGCTACGATGAGTCGAAAAAGCTGCCCCCCGGCGTTCAGATAACGGTCACCGAAGTCAGCGGCAGCCGGTCCGTCCCGGTGCGCAAAAGCGTGAATGCGACCTTCAAGGGTTCAACCACCGAGCGGACCGCGGTAGTCGAGTTCGACGTCGCGCGGCAGGGACGCTACGAAATCGCCATGCTGGGCGACTTCCCGCCGCGCGTTTTCTCGATGGGACCGGACACTGTTCGCACCTTGCTGTGGTCCATATTCGGCGCCATAGCGCTCGTTTTCCTCGGCTTCGGGGCGGGCATCGGGATCGGGGCCTGGGCTTTCATCAGGCGCGAGGAAGCGAGAGAGGCGGTGGCGCGCGCCGGGGGAACGGCCACAATCGGCAACGCGCGCGAGGAGTCGCTCAAGCGGTTCACCGCGATTGTTTACGCGCTTCAAATCGCCGCCATCTTCATCGGCATGACGCTGTTTGCCGGAATCATCATCAACTACTTCAAACGCGGCGAAGTTGCCGGCACCTGGCTGGAATCTCATTTTCGCTGGCAGATTCGTACCTTCTGGTACAGCCTGCTGTGGTTCGGCGTGGGACTCGCGTCCCTGGTCGTCATCGTCGGCTTCTTCGTCCTGATGGCCTCGGCGATGTGGCTGCTCTACAGGGCGATCAGGGGCTGGATCGAGCTGTCCGAGAACAAGCCGATGTACGCCTGAAGCCGGCCTTGCACGAATAGCCGTGCGTAAGCTATCGTCCTCACCTCGCTTCAGAACCGTTCACTCATGGCATCCGGCAAGCGCGGCATGCGCCGCAACCTCACCGCCTACGGTGACGAGGAGTTTTCGCTCTTTCTGCGCAAGGCCTTCATCAAGGCGATGGGCTATTCGGACGACGCGCTCGCGCGTCCGATCATCGGCATCACCAACACCTACAGCGGCTTCAACGCCTGTCACCGCACGGTGCCGGAGCTGATCGACGCGGTTAAGCGCGGCGTGATGCTCTCCGGCGGGCTGCCGGTCGAGTTTCCGACCATCACGCTGCACGAGTCGTTCGCGTATCCGACCAGCATGTACCTGCGCAACCTGATGGCGATGGACGTCGAGGAGATGATCCGGGCGCAGCCGGTGGACGCGGTGGTGCTCATCGG
>JAHFRO010000210.1:0-2700 GCA_023266245.1 Betaproteobacteria bacterium
CGCACACCGCCCGCGCGAACTCAGCTTCCGTGCCGTTGTAGAAGTGATCCGCGCCGGGAACGACGACGAGCGTGGCGCGCGCGCCGCACACCTCGGCCACTTTCTCGGCAGGATAGTTGTCCGCCGGTTCCTTGCTGCCGCGCAGCACCAGCACCGACCCGGGGTAGCGGCGCGCGTTTGCGACCGTCTCCGGCACGTTCTCGGATAGGTCAACCCAGCTCGCAGCGGTGATCGCGTACCACCAGCCGGGAAGGCTGATGATCCGGTCACCGCGGTCTTTTGCCACGAGGCGGCGCGCTGCGGCGTCCACTTCGGCATGATGGTCGCCGGCGAGCATTCCGCGGCGCGAGACCTGCAAAAGGTACTCGCGTCCGCCGCTCCCGGCCGAACACAGGGCAAGTGCGGCGACCTCGTCGGGATGATCGGCGGCGTAAGCGGCGGACGAGATGCCGCCGAAGCTGTGACCGATGAGCACGATCTTTCGAAATCCGCGCCGCCTGAGCTCGGCTATGCCGCCAGCGATGTCGAGCTGGCTGTCGGCGAAGCGCTCCCAGGCGCCGCCGTAGGAATCACGGCCATTACGGATGCCGCCGAGATCGTGCCCGCGGCGGTTCATGGCCAGGCAGCTCCAGCCGAGCGCCGTAAGGTGTGGCGGCAGGATGCGCCCCGCCACGGTGTAGAAGTTCAGCGTCTTGCCGTGGACGATCAACGCCGCCCGCTCGCTCGCGCCGGACTGCGGCGTGTAGAGCAACCCGTCGAGCGGGAAACCGTCGGACGCCTGAAAGGTGATCAGCTCTATTTGCATTTCGGGATACCGTGAGAGTGCTTGCGTTCTGCGGTTACAGTCTTTCTTTGCTTTCCTTGGCGCCTTGGCGTCTTGGCGGTTCAATTCCTGTTTTTGCTTTTCTTGGCGCTCTTGGCGTCTTGGCGGCTAATTCTTGATTCCCAGCATCTCCGCCGCGTGCTTGCGTGGCATCAGCGGTAAACTTTGCCGCGATGTCCGACTTTGAGAATGGTGACGGTTAAAGCGCGGTCCGTGATCTCGCACACCAGGCGATGGTCGCCGATACGCTTCTTTCAATAACCAGCAAGAGGACCGGGATAGGGATCGAGGAGTTGCCGAGGATCATCGCACGCCTCAATCTGGCGCACGAAGGCGTCAATGCGACGCTGAATCGGTTTGTCGAGCTTTTCGATTTCTTTGACTGCGCTCGCCTTGACCTCAACCTTCCAGGCCAAGGCGCTTCCTCAGCTCGGAAAAAGGAACGGACTTTTCCTTGCGCCGCCTGATGACGTCGCGATAGTCGGCGAACTCTTCCAAATATGCTTCGAGCGCGGCGCGCACGATCGCCGATTTGGATTTCTTGGTCTGCTTCGCCACGCGCGCGACGGCATTGGAAAGCTCACGGTCAAGCTGAACTGTGTCGCTGCTCATGTTCCCACCCTCAATCAAGCCTTAACACATTAATTATACTCTTCGACTTAACCCGGATGCCGTCTCAGCCCGAGGTGCGCGTCACGCGGCTCGCGATCATCGCCTCGATCTCGGCTTCGGCGTATCCCGCTTCGCGCAGGATCTCGCGGCTGTGCTCGCCCAGGCGCGGCGCCGGACGCAGCTTCTCCGGCGGCGACCGCGACCACGCGCCCGGCGCCGCCATCATGCGCAGCCTCCCCTCGGTCGGATGCTCCATCATGGGGAAGAACCCCGTTTCCGCGAGATGCGGATCGTCTATGAGGTCATCCACCGAATTCAACGGCGTTGCCGGAATGTCGGCTTCCTTGAGCAGCCGCAGCCACTCGGCGCTGGTGCGCGTCGCCATGTGTTCGGCGACGAACGCATAAACCTCGGCGATGTTGCGGGAGCGCGCTTCCTGGCTGGAGAAGCGCGGGTCGGATTCGAACAGCTCCTCACGGCCGATCAGGCTGAAGAACTTCCGCCAGTGCTTGTCGTTGTAGATGAGCACGCACACGTAGCCGTCCTTCGTCGCGTACGGCACGCGGTGCGGCGCCAGCATACGCTCGTAGCGGGCCGGGCTGATCGGCGGCTCGAAGGTGCGACCGCCCATGTGATCGCCCAGCACCATGTGGGCGAGAGTTTCGAACATCGGCACCTCGACCGCCTGGCCTTTGCCGGTGCGTTCGCGGGAGTAGAGCGCCGCGGACACAGCGTTAACCGCGGCGAGTCCCGTTATGCGGTCAGAGATCGCAGTCGGCACGTAACGCGGCCGGTCCGCCCCGGCGGCAAACGTCATCCAGGGCAAGGCTGCCATGCCCTGGATTAGGTCGTCATAGGCGGGCTGCCCCGCGTATCGCCCGCCCTCGCTGTAGCCGTAGGCGCCGACGTAGATGATGCGCGGGTTCACTGCAGATACGTCCTGGTAGGCGAGATGCAGCCGCCGCATCGCCTGCGGGCGCACGTTGTAGATCAGGACGTCGGCGGTGCGGGCAAGCCGCAACAGCGCTTCACGGCCTGCCGGCTGCTTGAGATCGAGGACGATGGAGCGCTTGTTGCGGTTGTGGTGGAGGAAGATGTGCCCCATGCCGGGGTGACGCATGGGCGCGATATTGCGCAGCACGTCCCCTTCGGGCGGTTCGACCTTGACCACGTCGGCCCCCAGATCGGCGAGGATCTGGGTCGCGAACGGACCCATCACCACCGTCGTGAGATCGACGATGCGGACGCCGGCGAGCGGCCCACTC
>JAHFRO010000210.1:2800-4228 GCA_023266245.1 Betaproteobacteria bacterium
GGCTCTATGCCGGCGGCCTTGATGACCTTCGCCCACTTCGCCGATTCCACCGCCTGGAACTTGGCGAGCTCCGCGGAAGTGGTGACGAAGGGTTCGATGCCGGTGTTCTTGAAGAAAGTCTGCGCCGGGGCGCTTCTCGTCGCGTTGATCATCAGCTCCCGAAGCCGGGCGACGATGTCGGGCGGCGTCTTCGCAGGCAGGTAGGCCGCGAACCAGAAGGTGAGCTCGTAGCCTTTCACGCCAGCCTCGTCTATCGTCGGCAGTTCGGGCACGTTGGGCAGTCGCGTCCGGCTGCTCACGCCGAGCGCGCGGAGCTTCCCGGCCTGCACCTGCGGCAGCCCGGTGACGACGTCGGTGATCATCATGTCTATATGCCCGCCGACGAGGTCGGTTACGGCCATCGGGTTGCTCTTATAGGGAACATGAACCATCTTGAGTCCCGCCATCTGCTGGAACAGCTCGCTCGCAACGCGGCTCGAGGAGCTGCCGCTGCCGAACGTGAGCTTGCCCGGCTGGCGCTTGGCGAGCGCGATGAATTCCTTCACGGTCTTCACCGGTACTCGGGGGTTCACGACCATGACCTGACCGCCGCGCGCGATCGCGGTGACGGGCGCGAAGTCCCTCACCGGGTCGTAGGGGATCTTCTTGAACAGGTGCTCGTTCGCTGCGTGCGTTGTGTTGGTGCCGATGAGCACGGCGTAACCGTCGGGCGCGGCCCTGGCGACCGCCTGCGTGGCGATGAAGCCGCTCGCACCTGGCCGGTTGTCGATGACGACGTTCTGCCTGGTCTCGGCGGTGACCCCCTGCCCCAGCGAGCGCGCGAGGATATCGGTCGCGCTCCCGGCCGCGAACGGCACGAAGAACGTGATCGGCTTGGCCGGGTACTCCTGCGCCATCGCGGCGGGCGCCAGCGCCGCCGCCGCGATGAATGGAAATAAGCATACGAAGATTCTGCGTTTATCAAACATGGGCCATCCCCCTTGAACTCGGAAAAGCGTGAATCGTGATTCGTGAGTCGTGAGTCGTGATTCGACTGTATCTGCTGGTGTTATCCGCGTCCATCTGCGTTTATCTGCGGTTCCATTTTGTTCTTCTTGGCGTGTTGGCGTCTTGGCGGCTAATTCTTGATTCCCAGCATCTCCGCTGCGTGCTTGCGCGTGGTCTCTGTGATCTTGACACCGCCCAGCATGCGCGCGATCTCCTCCACGCGCTGCTGTTTGTCCAGCACTGTCACCTTGCTTAATACCTTGCCGTTAGCCGTGCTCTTGGTGACCTGCCACTGCTGATCGGCTGAGGCCGCGACCTGAGGCAGATGGGTGATGCACATCACCTGGTGCTTGCGGCCGAGCTGCTTCAGCATCCTGCCGACGATTTCGGCGACGCGCCCGCCGATGCCGGCGTCCACCTCGTCGAAAATCAGCGTCGGCA
>JAHFRO010000211.1 GCA_023266245.1 Betaproteobacteria bacterium
ACTACAACAAGGCACTGGCGGAGATCGACCTGCTCACCGGGAAGACGCTGTTTTGAATCGGTCAACGAAAATTATGCGAGAACAGGCGGAATCATGAATCGAACGGCATGGATCGGAATCGCCGCATTGGTTGCGGCTGCAGGAGTTGCGGCGGGTTACTGGATGGGAATGCGAGGCGCGGTGCAGGCGCCGCACGAGGTAGTCCAGGGCGTTGTCGGTGGAACAGGCCCGGGCGCGAAGAAGGAACGCAAGATTCGTTTCTACCGCAACCCGATGGGGCTTCCGGACACCTCGCCCGTGCCGAAGAAGGATCCCATGGGCATGGACTATGTCCCGGTCTACGAAGGCGAGGAGCCGGAGTCTGAAACGCCCGCCGGCACGGTGAAGATCAGGCTGGACAAGGTACAGCTTCTCGGCGTGAGAAGCGAGCCTGCCGAACCGCGCGAACTGCACCGCATGGTTCACGCGGTCGGCACCATTCAGGCGAATGAGCGGCTGCTGTACAAAGTGGCGCCGCGGTTCGAGGGCTGGATCGAAAAGCTCTACGTCAACACGACGGGCCAGCCGGTCGCCCGCGGCCAGCCGCTGATGGAAGTCTACAGCCCGGATCTCGTGGCCGCGCAGGAGGAATACCTGATCGCGCTGCGAGGCGCCCAAGACCTGAAGGACAGTGGCCTCGAAGCGCAGGCCGTGATGCAGCGCCTGGCCGACGGCGTGCTGCGGCGGTTGCGCAACTGGGAAATCTCGGAGCAGGAGATTCAGGCGCTGCAGCAGGAGGGAAAACCGCGCCGGCTGCTCACTTACCGGTCCGCGGCCAATGGGGTCGTGCTGCAGAAGCCGAGCGTTCAGGGCATGCGTTTCATGCCCGGAGAGGTTCTGTTCGAGATCGCCGACTTATCCTCGGTGTGGATGCTCGCTGATGTCTCCGAGCAGGATGTCGGGCTGGTGCATCTAGGCCAGGAGGCGAAACTCCGGATCGTCGCCTATCCCGAGAAGACCTTTTCGGGCAAGGTGGTGTTCCTTTATCCGACCATCGACACCGAGACCCGTACCGCGAAGGTGCGCATCGAGCTCGCCAACACCGGCGGCCTGCTCAAGCCGGCGATGTTTGCCAACGTCGAGCTGGTTTCCGGCCACGCTCGCGGCAAGGTGCTGGCGGTGCCGGAATCGGCAGTGCTTGACAGCGGCGCGCGCCAAGTAGTCCTGGTGCGGCGCGGCGAGGGGCTGTTCGAGCCGCGCACGGTCAAACTTGGCATGCGGGGCGACGGCTACATTGAAGTAATGGAAGGCCTGCAAGCGGGAGAGCAGGTCGTCGTACGAGCCAACTTCCTGATCGATGCCGAAAGCAACCTCAAGGCGGCGCTCGAAACGTTCGGCGGGCACAGCGGCCACGACAGTGTTCAAACAAAGCCTGGCGCTGCGAAGCCCGCGCCGGCAAACGCGGCCCAGGTGGACAAGGGGCATTGACATGCTGAACCGGATCATCGAATGGTCGGCTCGCAATGTCTTCATCGTCCTGCTCGGGACGTTCTTCGTCGTTGCGGCAGGCGTTTATTCAGTTTCAACGACGCCGGTTGACGCAATCCCCGATCTCTCGGACGTCCAGGTCATCATCTATACCGAATATCCCGGCCAGGCGCCGCAGGTGATGGAAGACCAAGTCACCTATCCGCTCACCACCGCTATGCTCGCAGTGCCGAAGTCCAAGGTGGTACGCGGGCTCTCGGTGTTCGGCGCCTCGTTCGTGTACATCATCTTCGAGGACGGTACCGACATCTACTGGGCGCGCTCGCGAGTCCTGGAGTACCTCAATTATGTTTCCGGGCGGCTGCCGCGCGGGGTCACGCCTTCGCTCGGGCCGGACGCGACCGGCGTGGGCTGGGTGTACCAGTACGTGGTCCTGGCGAAGAACCGCACGCTGGAAGAATTGCGCACCGTCCAGGACTGGTTCATTCGCTATCAGCTCACCAAAGCGCACGGGGTTTCGGAGATCGCCAGCGTCGGCGGCTTCACCAAGCAGTACCAAGTGACGGTCAACCCGCGACTGCTTCAGGCCTACGGTGTGCCACTGATGAAGGTGATGCAGGTGATCCGCGACAGCAATCGCGACGTCGGGGGACGTGTGGTCGAGCTTGCAGAGACCGAATACGTGGTGCGCGGTCGCGGCTATCTGCGCGGCATCGAAGACCTGCAAACGCTGGTAGTCAAGGCCGAGGGCGGCACGCCGGTGCTAATTCGCGACGTGGCGCGCGTCGAGCTGGTGCCCGAGGAGCGACGCGGGATCACCGAGCTTGACGGCGAGGGCGAGGTGGTGGCTGGCATCGCGGTGGCACGTTACGGCCAGAACGCCCAGGACGTGATTCACAACCTGAAGGCTAAGATTTCCGAGATCGCGAGCGGGCTGCCAGAAGGGGTCTCGATCCAGGCGGTCTACGACCGCTCCGATCTGATCCACCGCGCCATCAAAAATCTCAACCGCACGCTCGTCGAGGAGAGCGTGATCGTCGCCCTCGTCTGCGTCGTGTTTCTGTTCCACGCCCGGAGCGCGCTGGTGGCGATCATCATGTTGCCGATCGGCGTGCTGATCGCGTTCACCGTCATGGGGCTCATGGGTCTCAACTCGAACATCATGAGCTTGGGCGGCATCGCCATCGCCATCGGCGCCATGGTGGACGCGGCGATCGTGATGATCGAGAACGCCCACAAGCACCTTGAGCGGCTCGAGCCCGGCGCTCCGCGTCTCAATGCGATCATCGACGCATGCAAGGAGGTGGGGCCGGCGCTTTTCTTCAGCCTGCTCATCATCACCGTGTCGTTCCTGCCAGTCTTCACGCTGGAAGCGCAGGAGGGGCGGATGTTTAAGCCGCTCGCCTACACCAAGACCTTCTCCATGGCGGGGGCTGCGTTACTATCGATCACGCTAGTGCCGGTGCTGATGCTGCTGTTCATTCGCGGCCGCATCCCGCCGGAGCACAAGAATCCGCTGGTGCGGTTTCTCATCTGGGGCTACCGGCCGATCATCGGCTTGGCGTTGCGCTGGCGCAAACTCACCATTCTCGCCGCGTCCATTATGCTGGGTGTCACTGCTTACCCTGCGATGAAGCTCGGCACCGAGTTCATGCCCGCGCTGAACGAAGGCACGCTCCTCTACATGCCCTCGACGCTGCCGTCGCTCTCGGTTACCAAGGCGGCCGAGATTCTGCAGGCACAGGACAAGATCATCAAGAGCTTCCCCGAAGTGGCCTCGGTGTTTGGCAAGGCCGGACGCGCCAACACCGCCACCGATCCGGCGCCGACCGAGATGTTCGAGACGGTGATCAATCTGAAGCCCGAGAGCGAGTGGCGCCCGGGAATGACGACCGACAGGTTGATCGCCGAAATGGACCAGGCGCTGCAGTTCCCGGGGATTGCGAACGCGTGGACCATGCCGATCAAAGCGCGCATCGACATGCTGTCCACTGGCATTCGCACCCCCATCGGGATCAAGGTATTCGGCAAGGACCTGGCCGAAATCGAGCGCGTGGCAAAGGAGGTTGAGAAGGTGGTGAAGACGGTGCCGGGCACGACCAGCGCTTACGCCGAACGCTTGACCGGCGGCTACTACATCGACATCGAGCCCGACCGCACAGCACTTGCGCGCTACGGGCTCGCCGTGGGCGACCTGCAAGATGTGATTTCCACGGCGCTGGGAGGTGACATGGTGACCACCACGGTCGAGGGCCTGGAGCGCTACAGCGTTGTCGTGCGCTATCCGCGCGACTTCCGCAGCGATCCGGAGGCGATCGCCACGCAGGTTCTGGTGCCCGTGATGGGCGCGAGCCGCCCCACCGTGATGGGCGCAGCGGCGCCTGTGATGAATGCTGGCGCCTCATCTGCGCTCAATGCCAGGGCAACCAGAACCTTGAGCAGCACGATGCTGCCGCTCGGGCAGTTGGCGAAAGTAAAGCTGGTCAAGGGCCCGCCTAACATCCGCACCGAGAACGCGCTGCTCGTGGCCTACATCTACGTGGATATACGCGACCGGGACATCGGCGGCTACGTAGCCGACGCGCAGAAGGCGGTGCGCGAGAATGTCAAGTTCCCGCCGGGCTATTACCTCACCTGGAGCGGCCAGTTCGAATACATGGAACGGGCCAAGGAAAAGCTCAAGGTCGTCGTTCCGCTCACCATCGTAATCATCTTCGTGCTGCTGTATCTCAACTTCATGCGGATCACCGA
>JAHFRO010000212.1 GCA_023266245.1 Betaproteobacteria bacterium
CTCAGTTAAACGAGCATAGCGGTCAGCTTGGTGAAAACACCGTGACGCGGTTTTTGCCCTGCGCTTTGCTCATGTAGAGGGCGCGGTCGGAGTTCTTGGCCAGGACCTCGAGCTTGGAACCGTGTTCGGGATGGGTGGCGATCCCGATGCTGACTGTGTTCGGAACAACGGCATTTCCCGCGCTGAACGGCGTATCCGCAACGCGCCGGCGGATGCGCTCCCCCACCTGGGCGACTGTGGCACTGCCGGTTTCCGGCAGCAGGCACATGAACTCGTCACCGCCGTAGCGCGCGACGACATCGGTAGAGCGCAGCTCCGTTCTGATGCACTTCACGATGTGCTTGATCAGCTGGTCGCCCGCCTCGTGCCCGTGGCTATCGTTGACCCTCTTTAAGTTGTCGGAATCGATCATCAGGATGCTCAAAATGCGCCTGTGGCGCACGGCGAGCGCGAGCTCGCGCTCGGTGATGGAGTTGAACGCGCGCACGTTGTAAATCCCGGTCAGCTCGTCGGTCTCCGAGATGAGCTTGATCTTCGCCATCGCGTTGAGGATATCCTGCGACAGCATGGTGGTGATGTAAGCCACCAGCAACATCGGCGCGAGGTCGGCAGCGAAATTGCCGGCCGTGATGATCGAGAAAAACGAGGCGTCGGTCGCGTGGCCGAGGAACATGTAGCAGGCGCCGATCAGCCCGACTTGCAACAGCGTCACCATCTGCCCCAGGGTGAGGGCGCTGGTGACGATCGGCAGCAGGTAGAGATTGAGCAGCGGGCTGTCGAGCCGTCCGGTGTGGTAGAGCACCCAGGTGATGAACACGATCATGAGCCAGGTCTCGGTCGCCAGCAGCCAGCGCCCCGGCTTGCGTACGAAGTTGAGGTAGTGGAAGGCGATGATCACCGCCGTGAACGCGATCAGCCCGAAATAGATGGCGACGGTATTGTCCTCGTCACTGCCCTTGAACACGTGATAGAGCAGAACCAGGATCACCAGCAGCCAGTCGATGTCGGCCACCGTGCGCGAAAAGTCCCGCAACTCCGTGGACTCGATGTCGGTCTCGCTGCGCTGGTGGAGGATCGTTTCGGCTGCGCCCGCCACCACCCTTGCCGCCGTGGGAGGCGATACAGGCGGCACGGCATCAGACGGTGGGGGTGGCACGGTAAAGGATTCGGGATCTGGGAAAAAAGTATTTGTTCTTATTGGGTTAGGCTGAATGCAGGTCTCATGAGCTCGGGCTATGTTAATCGAAAACTTCACAAAATAGGAGGTTTTGCCGGCGTGCGCCGCCCATGGCGCAGCCAACGCCTCCCCGACCCGGTATTCCGGCGGCAGACGGGTGTCGCGGTTTACGGCGCAAAGAACGGCCGCGTCTCAAACACGCGGGCGGGAAAGCCTTTCACGCCGGTACGCAGGTGGCGTTTCAGCACGAAATCGAACAGCAGGGGATTGTGCTCGCGAATCGCGGCGAGCACCGGCGCAGCCTCCGCCCCGATCACGCCGAGCTGCACCAAGTACTCCATCGAGAAGAGCGGCATGATGCCGGGCAGCGGGTAGTCGGAGCCGTTCAGCAGCCGCGCGTGCCAGTCGTCGCGCTCGAGCAGGCGCAGGAGCGCGGGTCCGGCACGATTGAGCTGGGTGACGGCGGAGATGTCGCCAAAGAGCGTCGCGGCGTAGCGCGCGTCGTCCATCAGCCGGGCGAAGAGCGCGAAGCTTTCCACGTGCGGCCCGTGCGCGCCGCGGTCGAGGTCGCGGTCCTCGCCCATCGTGGCGCAGTGGGCGACCACCACCCGCACGCCGTGGTCGAGCGCGCGGCGCAGCAGCAGCGGGTTGCCGAGGTGCTGGCGGTCTCCCACGCGCACCGCGCGTTCCATCCCGGCGTGGGTGATGAGCGGCAGGTCGAGGCTCTTCAGCGCCGCATAGAACGGGTCGCATTTCGGGGAGGCCGGGTTAATGCCCATCGCCGCCGGCAGCCATTTGATTGCGCGCGCGCCGTTGGCCTTGGCGGTGTGCAGTGCGGCCACGCAGTCGCGCCGATAGGGGTGGACGGAAGCGACCCATTCGAAATAACGGGGATGGCGCCGCGCCACCGCCATGGCGTACTCGTTGGGGATGAAGAAAGGAGTCTCCGCCGGCGCCGGCTCGCCGTCGGCGGTGTAGTGGCGATCGAAGGCGAGCAGCATCAGCTTGTACCCCGGGCGCATGCCGTCGAGCAGGTTGTGCATGCGCTCGATGTAGCTCTCGTCCACCCGTCCCGGCGTCAGGTGCGCGCAGCCGGCGTTGAGATAGAACAGGCGCTGCGCGAACTGCACCGGATGCAGCACGCTCAGCATCTCGGGATTGAGCCAGACGCCGCCGCCGGAGTCACCGCTGCCGATGAGATGCGCGTGGCAGTCCCACGCGCGCGCGGCGTCAATGCCGTCCCACGCCGCGCGCACGATCTCGTGGTGCGCCAGCTTATCGGGCAGCCTCGCGCGGCACGGGTTGGCGAAGCCGTGCTCCGGCCAGTAACGCCACGCCGCGGCCGCGGCAGCGAGAGCGGAAGCGCCGAGCGCGCCGAACACTAACTGGCGACGTTTTCTGAACATGTTTGTCCGTCGTAGGGACGCCGCTTATCATAGCGGAAGGGGAAAGAGTATGACGGAAAGCGTGACGCTGCCGGTTTGGCTGTTCGTGATCCTGCTGGCGCTCGCGCTGTGGGCGGCGCTCGATCGCCTGCTGCTGCCCGGCGTGCGCTGGTATTTCCGGCGCAAGATGAACCGGGTGATCCAGGAGATCAACACCCGGTTGAACATCGAGCTGCCGCAATTCAAGCTCACGCGCCGCCAGGTGCTGATCGACCGCCTGTTCCACGATCCCAGGGTGCAGGAGGTGGTGGAGAAGGAATGCCGTGAGAAGGCGATCCCGCGCGGCGTTTTGCTGGTCCGCGTTGACCGCTACGCGCGCGAGATCGTTCCGTCATTCAATGCCTATCTCTATTTCCGGATCGGTTACTGGCTGGCCAAAGGCCTTGCCAAGTTGCTCTACCGCGTGCGGCTCGGCTACACCGACACCGCGGCGCTCGCCGCGGTGAATCCGAAATCATCCATCGTATTCGTCATGAACCACCGCAGCAACATGGACTACGTCCTGGTGGCGTTTCTTGCCGCCGAACGCGTGGCGCTGTCGTACGCGGTGGGAGAGTGGGCGCGGATCTGGCCGCTGCAGCAGCTCATCCGCGCGATGGGGGCCTACTTCGTGCGGCGTAACTCGGGCGATCCGCTCTACCGCATGGTGCTGCAGCGCTACGTCCAGATGGCGACCGAGGCCGGTGTGCCGCAGGCGGTCTATCCCGAGGGCGGGCTCACCGTGGACGGCAGGCTCCGGCCGCCCAAGCTCGGGCTGCTCGACTACATGCTGAAGACGTTCGACCCTCAGGGCGAGCGCGACCTCGTGTTCATCCCGGTCGGCATCAACTACGACCGCGTGCTCGAAGACCGCACGCTGCTCGCCAAGCTCGATCCGGCGGCGCCGCGGCGCGGTGCGCTCTACGCGGCTGCAAGGACGCTCGCGTTCGTCGGCAGCAATCTGTGGCTGATGGCGACCGGCCGCTGGTATCGCTTCGGCTACGCCTGCGTCAACTTCGGCCGGCCGCTCTCGATGCGCGCCCACGTCGCGGAACGGCGGGTGGACTTCCACGCGCTCTCCGAGGATGACCGGCACCGCGAGGTGGAGCGGGTGGCGGGGCTCGTCATGGCGGCGATCGCGCGCATCATCCCGGTCCTCCCCGTGTCGCTGGTCGCCGCTGTGTTCGTGCGCGGTGGTGAAGCGGCGCTCTCCGAGCTCGAGCTCAAGTCGGCGGTCTACGAGCTCATCCGGCAGCTCGAGATGGTGGGGGCGCACGTCTACGTTCCACGCGGCGATCTTGATTACGCGGTGGGCGTGGGGTTGCGCATGCTCACGCTGCGCCGCATCGTCGAGGAGCGGGACGGACTGTATCGCGCGAACCCTGCTGATTTCACGGTGCTCGGCTACTACGCCAACGCGATCGAGCCGCTGGTCACCGCGGCGCATGAAAATCGGGCGATCGAGCCCGCAACCATGGCAGCATGATCGGGCTTTTGCAGCGAGTTAGTACAGCGCAGGTGGCGGTGGACGACGCGATCGTCGCCGCCATCAGCCGCGGGCTGCTGGTGCTGGTGGGCGTCGAGGCCGAAGACGGCAAGCCACAGGCTGACCG
>JAHFRO010000213.1 GCA_023266245.1 Betaproteobacteria bacterium
CGGGCACGGCTGCGTGCTGCTGCAGCCCTACGACATGGAAATGGGCGCGGGCACCTTTCACACCGCGACTTTTCTGCGCGCGATCGGGCCCGAACCGTGGAACGCTGCCTACGTGCAGCCCTCGCGCCGGCCCAAGGACGGCCGCTACGGCGAGAATCCCAACCGCCTGCAGCATTACTACCAGTACCAGGTGGTGATGAAGCCCTCGCCCGAGAACTTTCAGGAGATTTACCTCGACTCGCTGAAGGACGCGCTCGGCATTGATCCACGCAAGAACGACATCCGCTTCGTGGAAGACGATTGGGAATCGCCCACGCTCGGCGCCTGGGGCCTGGGCTGGGAAGTGTGGTTGAACGGCATGGAGGTCACGCAGTTCACCTACTTCCAGCAGGTCGGGGGGCTGGACTGCAAGCCGGTGCTGGGCGAACTCACCTATGGGCTGGAGCGCCTGGCGATGTACCTGCAGGGCAAGGAAAGCGTGTTCGATCTCGTGTGGGTGGACGGTGTCACCTACGGCGACGTCTGCCTGCAAAATGAATGCGAGCAATCAAAGTACAACTTCGAGCTCGCCAATACCGAGATGCTGTACCAGCACTTCGGCCAGTTCGAGTCCGAAGCGAAGCGGCTGGTCGAAGTACAGCTCGTGCTCCCGGCCTACGAGATGGTGCTCAAGTGCTCCCACACCTTCAACCTGCTCGATGCGCGCGGCGCGATCTCGGTCACCGAGCGCGCGGCTTACATCGGCCGCGTGCGCACGCTCGCCCGGCTGGTCGCGCAGGCCCATTACGAATCCCGCGAGAAGCTCGGCTTCCCCATGCTGAAGCGACCGCAACCAGCGAAGAAGAAAGCGCGCTCCTAGACGATGGCGAAAGCGAAAACCGCGAAGGCGCCGGCAACCGATAGCCTGCTCGTCGAGCTCTTGACCGAGGAGTTGCCGCCGAAGTCGCTTCGTGTGCTTGGCGAAGCGTTCGCCAATCGGATCCTCGACTTCCTTGTGCAGATCCAACTCAAAACACGCGATCCACGCGAGTTGCGCATCTTCACCACGCCACGGCGGCTCGCCGTCCTGATTCCCGACGTGCTTGCCAAAGGGCAAGACCGTCCGATGGAAATCACGGGGCCGTCTGTCAAAGTCGGGCTCGGTGCTGATGGCAAGCCCACACCCGCGCTCCTCGGTTTCGCCAAGAAGAACGGCGTCGGCATCGAAGATCTCATCCAGATGGACACGCCGAAAGGCAAGGTTTTTGCCTGCCGTACAGTCGTCCAAGGGGCGCAGCTTGAAGCGATCCTCGCGCCGAACGTCGAAGATGCGCTCAAACGGCTTGCGATTCCGAAAATCATGCGCTGGGGATCGGGAAATGCCGAGTTCGTGCGGCCTGTGCACGGCCTCATGATGCTGCACGGCTCGCGCGTCATTCCGGGCGAAGTTCTGGGGATGAAGAGCTCAAACCGAACACTCGGTCACCGCTTCTTGTCGACGGGGCCGATCGCTCTCAAGAACGCGAACGACTACGAGCGTGCCTTGCGCGAGAAAGGCAAGGTGGTGGCGAGCTTCGCGGCGCGCCGTGCCGAGATCATCGAGGCGCTCGGCCGTGTGGCGGGCAAAGGCATCGAGCTGGTCGCGACCGACGCCCTTTTCGACGAGATCACCGCCCTCGTGGAATCGCCGACGGTGTATGCAGGCGAATTCAGCCTCGAATTTCTCGCGGTGCCGCAGGAATGCCTGGTTCTTTCCATGCAGCAGCACCAGAAGTATGTGCCGCTGCGCGACAAGGCGACAGGCAAGCTGCTGTCGCGCTTCCTGTTCGTATCAAACCTCGCGGCAAAGAACCCACGCGAGATCGTCCACGGCAATGAGCGCGTGCTGAACGCGCGGCTTTCCGACGCGAAGTTTTTCTTCGACCAGGACCGCAAGACACGGCTGGAGGCGCGCGTTCCACGCCTCGCCAACGTGGTCTACCACAATAAGCTCGGCAGCCAGCTTGAGCGCGTCGAGCGCACCCAGCTGCTCGCGGGAAAGATCGCACGCGAGATTGGGGCAGATCCCCTGCTCGCCGAACGCGCGGCGTGGCTGTCCAAAGCGGACCTGCTCACCGACATGGTCGGCGAGTTTCCCGAGCTGCAGGGGATCATGGGGAGCTATTACGCCCTGCACGACGGCGAGCCGCGGGCTGTCGCTGATGCGATCGAAGCGCATTACCGGCCACGGTTTGCAGGTGACGCCCTGCCAGAGGGTCCCGTCTCCACCGCGGTAGCGCTTGCCGACAAGCTCGATGCGCTCGCCGGGCTGTTCGGCATTGGTCAGGTTCCGAGCGGGGAAAAAGATCCATTTGCATTGCGGCGCGCGGCACTCGGCGTGATACGCATACTTATAGAGAAGTCGCTATCGCTTGATGTTATAGAACTCTTCGAGGCTGCGAGAAGCCTGTCCGCCAGTCAGCTATCCGCCGACGTTAGTATGGATCTGCACGCCTTCTTTATGGATCGCTTGCGTCCGTATCTCCGTGAGCGCGGTTACGCTCCGGACGAGATTGACGCCGTACTCGCCCTCAACCCCAGACACCTGAACCATGTGTTGCCGCGGCTTGACGCGGTCAAAAGATTTCGCGCATTGCCGGAAGGCATGGCGCTATCGGCAGCGAACAAGCGTATCCGAAATATCCTGCGTCAAGCCGGCGCAGACCTCGGTGCCTCTGGTTATGAGCTGCGCCGAGACGGTAATGTCGGCATCGGGAGAAATCCAGCGTTGCTGCGGGAGAAGGCAGAGCGCAACCTCGATCGCGAATTGGAGTCGGCGATGGGCGAAGTTGGGCCGATGCTACGAGAGAGCGACTATGCTGCTGCACTCAGGCGCCTGGCTGCGCTACGTCCGACGGTGGACGACTTCTTCGACAAGGTGATGGTAATGGTGGATGACGCCGATATACGCAACAACCGCTTGGCGTTGCTTAAAGACTTGGGAAATCTGTTCCTTCGCATTGCTGATGTCTCCCGCCTTCAGGGTTGAGAAGTCATGAAGCTGGTGATCCTCGACCGCGACGGAGTCATCAACCATGACAGTCCGTCGTACATCAAAAGCCCGGACGAATGGAAGCCGATAAAGGGCAGCCTGGAGGCGATCGCGCTGCTCAGCCAGGCCGGCTTTCACGTCGTGGTGGCAACCAACCAGTCGGGCGTGGGGCGCGGGCTGTTCGAGATGGCGACGCTCAACGCCATTCACGACCAGATGCACCGCGCGGTCGGCCAGGCGGGCGGGCGCATTGACGCCGTGTTTTTCTGCCCCCACGCCCAGGAAGCCAACTGCAACTGCCGCAAACCGAAGCCCGGGCTGCTCGAGGAGATCGGCCGGCGCTTCAACGCCAATCTCAAGGGCATACCGTGCATCGGCGATTCGCTGCGCGACCTGGAAGCGGCGGCTGCGGTCGGTGCTCAACCGGTACTGGTGCTCACCGGCAAGGGCAAAAAAACGCGGCGCGAGGACAAGCTGCCGCCCGGCACGCTGGTATTCAGCGATCTCACCGAAGCGGTGAAGTCCATCATTAAATGACGCTCGGCGTCGTTCTGCGCTCCTCGCTGTTTGCGCTGTTCCAGAGCGTCGTCACCGTGCTGTTTGCGCTCGTCGCGCTGCTCACCTTTCCGTTTGAGCCGCTCATCCGCTACCGCATCATCTCCACCTGGGCGCGGCTCAACCTCGCCGCGGTGCGCATCATCTGCGGTATACGCTACCGCGTGCTCGGGGCCGAGCACATCCCGCGCGAGCCCTGCATCATCCTGTCCAAGCATCAGTCGGCGTGGGAAACGCTCGCCTTCCAGGAGATCTTTCCGCCGCAGGTGTGGGTGGTGAAGCGCGAACTGCTGTGGCTGCCGTTTTTCGGCTGGGGACTGGCGATGCTCTCCCCGATCGCGATAGACCGCGACGCCGGGCCGCGCGCCCTGCGCCAGTTGCTCGAGCAGGGAAGCGAACGGCTGGCGCGGGGATTCTGCATCGTGATTTTTCCGGAAGGCACGCGCATCGCTCCAGGCGCGCGCGGCGTATACCAGGTCGGCGGAGCCTGGCTGGCAGTGAAGGCCGCAACGCCGGTGCTGCCGGTGGCACACAATGCCGGAGAAGTGTGGCGCCGCAAGGCTTTTCTCAAGCGCCCGGGCGTGGTCACGGTGAGCATCGGAACGCCAATCGATCCACGGCA
>JAHFRO010000214.1 GCA_023266245.1 Betaproteobacteria bacterium
GGGGCCAGACGGTGGTGGTCGACAATCGCGGCGGCGCCGGCGGCAGCATCGGCGCCGATGTCGTGGCCAAATCGCAGCCGGACGGCTACACGCTGCTGCTTGGAAACGCAGGGCCGATCACGGTAAACCCGGGCCTGCGGCGCGATCTTCCCTACTCCCCGCAGCGGGATTTCGCCCCGGTGACGCAGATTGTCGCCGCGCCCATGGTGCTCGTCGTGCATCCGTCGCTGCCGGTGAGATCGGTGAAAGACCTGGTGCAGCTCGCCAAGGCCAACCCCGGTCGTCTCAACTATGCTTCGGCCGGTATCGGCAATCTGCAGCACCTGGCCATGGAATCGCTGCAGTCGATGGCCGGCATCAAAATGAACCACGTGCCCTACAAAGGCGCGGCGCCCGCATTCATCGATCTATTGGGCGGGCAGGTCGAGGTCATGTTTGCCAACATCGTCGGGGTGCTGCCCCACATCTGGGCATCGAAGGTGCGCCCGATCGCCGTCTCCGCCGCCAAGGGGTCCCCGGTGCTACCCGACGTTCCCGGGGTCGCGGCCACGTTCCCGCAGTTCGACATTGACGGCTGGATGGGCATATTCGTCCGTGCCGGGACACCGCCGGATATTATCGCCAAGCTGCACAGGGACATCGCCAGGGTCGCCGAGAACAAGGAAATGAAGGAGCGCTTGGCGAAGCGCGGCGCCCAGGTCGTCGTCGGCGGACCGGAGAGGCTCGCGCAGATCGTCCGCGAGGAGACCGTGCTCTACGCGAAAATCATCAAGTCGGCGGGCATACGTCCCGAGTGAAGCTGAGGGCTGAGGGATATGGACCGCATCGGCGGCTTTTATTTTGTTGTGCTTTCCTTGGCGTTCTTGGCGTCTTGGCGGCGAAGTTTTGTTTTTTAGATGGGTTCTAAGAAAAACGCGGGGAAGATCTCGCCCATCATGCGCAGGCTGAGCGCCTACATCGCTCGGGCGCCGCGCCGGCCGCTGCCGGAAGCGGTGACAGAGCGCGCGAAACACCACCTGCTCGATACGCTGGCGGCCATGGTTTCGGGTTCGCGGCTGCTGCCGGGCCGCCGGGCGATCGCCTTCGCGGCCGCCCAGGGCGGAGTGCCCGAAGCCTGCGTGATTGGCAGCCGCATCGTGACTTCGGCCATCAACGCGGCGCTGGCGAACGGGATGCACGGGCACTCCGACGAGACCGACGATACCTATTACTCCTCGCTGGTGCATCCCGGGTGCAGCGTGGTGCCAGCGGCGCTTGCCATGGCGGAACGCGGGCACCGCGGCGGGACCGCGCTGCTGCGCGCCGTTGTGCTGGGTTACGACGTGTGCGCGCGCATTTCCCAGGCACTGGGTTTGGAGCCTTTCCGCAGCGCGGGACATTCGACTCACAGTTTCGGCGGCACGTTCGGCTCGGCCGCGGCGGCGGGGGCGCTGGCCGGTTTGAGCGCGGAGCGCGTCCGCTACCTGTTGTCCTACACCGCGCAGCAGGCCTCCGGCTTGTCGTGCTGGGCGCGCGATGTTGAGCACATAGAGAAAGCGTTTGACTTCGGCGGCATGCCGGCACGCAACGGGGTCACGGCCGCGACCATGGTGGCGCACCATTTCACCGGTGTCGAAGACGTGCTCTCCGGCGAGCGCAGCTTCTTCCACGCCTACGGCCGCCACGCGCGGCCGGAACGCCTGGTTCGCGGCCTCGGCCACGAGTTCGAGATCATGAACACCGCGATCAAGCGCTGGCCGGTGGGATACCCGATCCAGGCGCCGCTCGACGCGCTTTCCAACCTGATCGCGGCCCACGGCATCACGGCGAAGGACGTCGAGCGGGTCGTGGCTACCATAGATGAACAGGGTGCGCGTACGGTGAATCAGCGCAAGATGGCCAGCATCAACATCCAGCATCTGGTAGCGCTGATGCTCGTCGATGGCGAGATCACGTTCGCTTCATCCCACGACGACGCACGCGTGTATGATCCGGCGGTGATCAGGCTCAAGAAGCGCATCGAGCTTGCCGGAAGCCGGGAGCTCTCGCGGGCGAAGACGACGCAGGCGGTGGTCGAGATCACGACGCGCGGAGGAGAACGATTCCGGTATCACACGCGGGCGGTGCGCGGCAGCGCGACGAACCCGATGTCGCGCGATGAAGTCGCAGCCAAGAGCCGCGACCTGCTCGCGCCGGTGCTCGGGCGGCGCCGGGCGCAGCGGCTCATCGACACGGTCTGGAGCATCGAACGCGTCGGGGACGTGCGCCGGTTGCGGCGGCTGCTTCAGGCGTGACCTAAACGGAGGAGATGCCATGACACGTTTTATCCGGGTTGCCTTGTGGGGTGGCGTGCTGGGCGGCGCGATGTGTTCGACGGCGACAGCAGCACAGACGGACAGCGCCGCACGGGATTACCCGAAGCGGCCGGTGAGGATCATCGTGCCGCAGACGGCGGGCGCCTCGACCGACTTCACCGCGCGGCTTGTTGCGCAGCGGCTGTACGAGCGGCTGGGGCAGACGTTCGTGGTGGACAACCGCCCGGGGGCGGGGAGCATCACCGGCACGGACCTCGTCGTCAAGGCGGCCCCCGATGGCCACACGCTGCTGGTGGTCGCCTCCTCGATCGCGATCAACCCTGCGCTGCGCAAGGATCTCCCGTTCGATCCCGTCCGCGATCTCGGTCCCATCACCCAGCTCGCCTCCTTTCCCAACATCATCGTGGTGCATCCGTCGCAGCCGGCGAAATCGGTGAGCGAGCTTATACAGCTCGCGAAATCGAGGCCCGGCCAGCTCAACGTGGCGCACAGCGGGATCGGAACGGGCACCCATCTTTCAGCCGAGTTGTTCCGATCCATGACCGGCGTGCAGTGGACGCACATACCGTTCAAGGGCGGCGCGCCGGCGATCACGGCGACGATCGGCGGCGAGGTGCAGGCCATGTTCGCCACCATGCCCTCGGCGCTGCCGCACGTGAGGACCGGAAAGCTGCGCGGGCTTGCGGTCACCACTCCCAGGCGCTCGCCCAGCGCGCCGGACATACCGAGCGTGGCGGAGGCGGGCGTGCCCGGCTACGAGGCCAGCCCGTGGAACGGCATGTTCGCGCCGGCACGCACGCCCAAGCCGGTGATCGCGCGGCTCAACCGGGAGGTCGTGGCGATAATGCGCACCGCCGACATGCGCGACCGGCTTGCACATGAAGGAGCTGAGCCGGTGGGCAACACCCCCGAGGAATTCGCCGCCGTCATGAAAGCTGAGTCCGCCAAATGGGCCAAGGTCATCCGGGAGGCGGGCATCAAGCCGGAGTAAGGAGAGAAGAATGAACATCGATCTGCACAATCACATGATCCCGCAGACCATCGTGGACGCCGTGGTGCGGGATCCGGACCGCTACGGCTTCAAAATCGAGGAGCGCAACGGCAAGCGCTACTACACGATGGGCGGGCGGACCCAGGAGCTCTCACCGACGTTCTACAACGCGGAAGCCAAGATCGAGTGGATGGACCGCGTGGGGCTCGATGTGGCCGCGATTTCGGTCGGCCCGCCGATCTATTTCTACTGGCTGAAGCCGGAAGCGGGCCTCGAGACGGCGCGGCTGGCAAACGACGGCATCGCGCGGATGGTAGCGAAATACCCCAACCGGCTGCGCGGGATGGCGCATCTGCCCATGCAGGACCCGGACGCGGCGATCACCGAGCTCGAGCGCGTAGTGAAGGAATACAAATTCAAGGCGGTGGAGATCGGCACGTCGATCGAGGGCGTGCAGCTCTCCGACCCGAAATTCCGCAAAGTGCTGAAAACGATAGAGCAGCTCGGCTGCTTCATCTTCGCCCATCCCTACAAATGCTCGGCGCAGGGCGGGATGGACGCCTACTACCTGCAGAATTTCATCGGCTTCCCGCTCGACACCACGATCATGGTGGCGCACCTCATGTTCAGCGGGGCGCTCGACGATCTGAAGAAGCTGCGCATCCTGCTCGCGCACGGCGGGGGCTACGTGCCGTACCAGATCGGCCGCTTCGCGCACGGCCACCGGGTGCGGCCCGAGGCCAAGGTCAAAACCCAGACTTCGCCGCGCGAGTTCTTCAAGCGCTTCTATTTCGACGTGCTCACGCACGACCCGCAGGCGGCGCGCCATCTCATCAACATGGTCGGCGCGGACCGCGTCGTGATCGGCACCGATCACCCGTTCGACATGGGGCCGGA
>JAHFRO010000215.1 GCA_023266245.1 Betaproteobacteria bacterium
CCCATTACGCGAAAGGAAGAATCTGCAATGAATCTGGTCGTCGTACCCGGGGACGGGATCGGACCCGAGATCACCGATGCCACGATGAAGGCGGTGCGGGCGCTCGAGCAGCGCTTCGGGCTCAAGCTGAGCATCCAGAATCTCGAGAGCGGCCTGGTGAGCCTGAAGCGGCACGGCGTCACCCTGCGCGACGAGGACATCGAGGCCGCGCGGCGCGCGGACGGCGTCATCCTCGGGCCGATGTCGGTCGCCCAGTATCCCGCGCCGGAGGCGGGCGGGATCAACGTCTCGGCGCGCTACCGCATCGCGCTCAATCTTTACGCCAACGTGCGTCCCTGCTACACGCGCGCGGGCGTGCCCTCGATGGCGAAGCAGATGGACCTCGTGTTCGTGCGCGAGAACCTGGAAGACTTTTACGTGGACCGCAACATGTACGTCGGCATCGGCGAGTTCATGCCGACGCCCGGCATCGTGCTCGCGGTGGGGAAGATCACCGCCGAAGGGACGCGCCGCGCCGCGCGGGTGGCCTGCGAGATCGCGCGCCGGCGCCCCCGCAAAAAATTGACGATCGTCCACAAGGCCCCGGTGCTCAAGCTCTACAACGGGCTGTTCCTGAGCGTCGCGAAGGAAGTGGCGAAGGACTATCCGGAGATCGAAGTCGACGATCTCCTCGTCGATGCCGTGGCGGCCCTGTTGGTGCGCACGCCCGAGCGCTTCGACGTCGTGCTCATCCCCAACATGTTCGGCGACATCCTCTCGGACGAGGCCTCAGAGCTCGCGGGCAGCCTCGGACTCGCAGGGTCGCTGAACCACGGCGACGACTGCACGGTTGCGCAGGCCGCCCATGGCTCGGCCCCCGACATCGCCGGGAAGGACGTCGCGAATCCGAGCTCGCTCATGCTCTCGACGGCGATGCTGTTCGAGTACGTCGGAGCGAAAAAGCGCGACGAGGCGCTGGTGAAGGCGGCACAACGCCTGCAGCAGTCGGTGGATGCGATACTCGAGAGCCCGAATACGCGCACGCGCGACCTCGGTGGCGCGCTCGGCACGCGCGCGTTTGCCGAGGCCGTCGTGCAGCGGATTCTTCAGTAGAACGCAACAACATCCTCCGGAGAAGAGAATGGCCGCAAAGTCCGCCAACGTTTCCCAACCCCGCGACTACCAGCTGATCGTCGAGAAAGACGTGCAGATCCCGATGCGGGATGGCACGGTCCTCTACGCCGACGTGTTCCGTCCCGAAAGCGCGGGCGAGCGCTTTCCCGCGATCATGAACATCAGCGTGTACCAGAAGGACAAGCTGTGGGTTCCGCCGCCCGACCTGGAGGAGAAGCCCAATCCGTACATGGCCTGGGAGACGGCCAATCCGCTGTGGTGGTGTCCGCGCGGCTACACTCTCGTCCGGGTGGACGCGCGCGGGTCCGGGAAATCGCCCGGCCAGTCGGCGCCGAGCTCGTACCAGGAAGCGACGGATTTTTACGATGCGATCGAGTGGATCGCGAAGCGGCCGTGGTGCTCCGGCAACATCGGCACGCTCGGCATCTCCTACCACGCGAGCTCCCAGTGGCGCGTGGCCAACCTGCAGCCCCCCTCGCTCAAGGCGATCTTCCCGTGGGAAGGACGGGCCGACCAGTACCGGGACCAGGCCTATCACGGCGGCATCTTCGCGGTGGGCTTCATCGGCACCTGGCATACCACGCAGACCGCGCACCACTTGCTCGGCAGACCGCGCAGCTACAACCCGGATGCGTTCAAGAACAACCTGCTGTGGGACTACATGAGCCACGACCTCGATTCCGAGTACTGGCGCCAGTGCAGCGCGCGGTGGGACAGGATCACGGCGCCGCTCTACAGCGCCGGCAACTGGGGCGGATTCGCACTGCACCTGCGCGGCAACACCGAGGGCTTCACGAACGCCGCCTCCAAACACAAGAAGCTGAGAGTCCATACCGGGACACATTTCCACCCGTTCCACTCCGAGGAAGGGCGCATGGAGCAGCTGCGGTGGTTCGATTACTGGCTGAAGGGCATGGACACCGGCATCATGGACGAACCGCCGGTAAAGCTCCAGATCCGCACCGGCGGCGGCGGCCCGTACCAATGGCGCTACGAGAACGAGTGGCCGCTCGCCCGCACGATGTGGACTAGGAGGTACCTGAAGATCGAACGCAACGAGCCCTCGAGCGACGAGCACGCGGTCGAGGGTCAGCTCGTGCCGACGCCGCCGAACACCACGGCCAAGCTCAAGTACTCGGCCACCGGGACGTCGAAGGCCGGGGTGGCTTCGGCCTCGTCAGTGGCAACTACCCACGGCAGCCTGACCCGCACCGGCGTTTCCTTCGAGACTCCGCCGATGGAGAAGGACACCGAGATCACCGGGCCGGTCATGCTCAATCTGTGGGTGTCGAGCACCTCGGAGGACATGGACATCTTCGCCACGCTGCGCAACATCGGGCCGGATGGCAAAGACGTGTGGGAAGTCGGACAGCACGGCCAGCCAGTCCCGTTGACGAAGGGGTGGCTGCGCGCCTCGCACCGCAAGCTCGACCCCGAGCGTTCGCTGCCGTACCGCCCGTACCATGCGCACAACGAGCGGTGGTGGCTCAAGCCCGACGAGCCGGTCGAGTGCCAGGTGGAGATCTGGCCCACCTGCATGGTGTTCAAGAAGGGGCACAAGCTGCGCCTCGACATTCAGCCGCGCGACGGGGTCGGCAGCGCGCCGTACACTCACTATCACGCCGACTACAACGCCAGTGCCGAAAACACCCTATACGCCGGGGGGGACAGGCCGTCGTACTTGCTCCTTCCGATTATTCCGCCGAAGTGACGAAGTGATGCACAAGTGCTGCTGGACTCTACCTTGGCTGCTCTATACGGCGTGCAAACCAGGGCTCTCATCTCGGGTCCGCTAATCGCAAGGGCTCTACGTCGTCCTCCCCATCCTCTTCCTCTTCTTCCTCGTTTTCTTCCCACTTCTTCTCCTCCTCCTCTTCTTCCTCCTCTTCGTCGTCCTCCGGATCACCTATGGCCGTCAGTCCAGGACGCGCGACCGCGCTGCCGAATCGCGTTTTATGGAGTCTGTCCCCAACTATCTCTACTGGTATTAGGTCACCCATCACTCGTCACTCGGGTCTAATCGAATGGTGATAGCGCCGCGCCTTCTTCACTCTAAAATCTTGCACTGACTCCATTTATTCTAGTGGGCTACACCGGCAGCTTGTCGCCGTCCGGCGGCGCCGGGACCTCGAACGCATTGGCGATTCCCGACACGAACGCGAAGTAGCTCGCGGCTGCAGTCAGCTCGACCAGCCATTGCGCGCTGTATCGTTTCTTGAGCGCGTCGAAGGTCGCCTGGTCGACGCGGTTCGTGCGCATCAACTGCCGGGTGTAGCTCACGATCTCCCGCTCCTCCGCGGGAAGCTTGCCCGGGTCGCCCTTCGCCCGGATGAGGTCGATCAGCTCTTCGCGAACGCCGTTGCCGCGGGCTGCGGCGACCTGGGCCGCCCACACGTACGCCGCTTCGCGCTCGCTCGCGGCAGTCAGGATGGCGACCGAGCGCAGCTTCGCCTCGACGATGCTCTCGTCGCGGAAGAAGGTGACCAGGGGGAGCAGTCGCTCCGCCAGCTTCGGGCTGTGAAGCAGCATGCTGAACGGCCCGCGCACGCGACCGAACACTTTCACGACTGCATCGGCGGCGCCCTGGTGCTCGGCAGGCAGGTCGGATTTGGTGGTGATCGGGGTGACGCGCGGCATCATGAGCTCCTTCCTATCTATGGGCGTGGCGGGAAATCATGCGCTCGACGCACGAGGCGGGTCAAACGCCGGAGTTAGGGGACAGACCACTAAGAAGCCTCTGTAGTTGTGCCGTCCTTAGTGGTCTGTCCCCTATGGTTCGGGGGAAGGCCGGAAGGAAGGGAAAGGTGTGCGTCCCCTTTTTCCGGTGCGCAACGGCTATTTAGAACGTGTTTCCGGCGCGGCCTTCCTCAGCTCCATAACCCGCCTGAAACAATCTGGACACGCATATCGAACGCCACCCCCATATCGAGTACGAGATAACGGACGCATGGTAGAAGATTCAACGAGGCGTCGGCATTCCGGGCATCGCTTGATTTTCGAAGGGTCTTTACTCAAGTTGAGATCTTTCGATTTGCATTTCTTGAAATACCGGTGATTCAAAT
>JAHFRO010000216.1 GCA_023266245.1 Betaproteobacteria bacterium
CGCCGTGCAGGCCGTAGGCGCGGGCGAGGGCGGCAAAGTCGGGATTCCTGAGTTCCGTGCCGCTCACGCGTCCCGGGTAGTCGCGCTCCTGATGCATGCGGATGGTGCCGTACATGCCGTTGTTCACGACGAGGAATACGATCTTGAGACCGTACTGTATGGCGGTCGCGAGCTCCTGCCCGTTCATGAGGAAATCGCCATCGCCGGAGAAGCAGACTACCGGACGGTCGGGATGCACCAGCTTGGCGGCGACGGCGGAGGGCACGCCGTAGCCCATCGCGCCGCTGGTGGGGCCGAGCTGGGTGCGGAAGCCGGTGTAGCGGTAAAAGCGGTGCACCCAGATCGAGTAGTTGCCGGCGCCGTTGGTGACGATCGTTTCGGGAGGCAGCCGCTTGCGCAGCCAGTGCAGCACCTCGCTGAAGTTCAGCGCGCCGGGCACGGCGACCGGCCGCTGCCACGCTTCGTAGTCGGCGCGGGCGGCGCGGGTCCAGTCGTCCCATGCGGGCTTCACCGGCGCGAGCGCGCGCGCCGCGGCGGTGAACTCCGGCATGCCGGAATTGATCAGCAGATCGCCCTGGTAGACCCGGCCCAGCTCTTCGGCGCCCGCGTGCACGTGGATGAGCTTCTGCCGGGGGCGCGGAACCTCGACCAGCGTGTAGTTGACGGTGGTCCATTCGCCCAACCGCGGCCCGATGGCGAGCAGTAGATCGCAGCCCTTGATGCGTTCCGTGAGCTTGGGGTTCAAGCCCACCGCGACATCGCCGACGTAGTGCGGATCGCGATTATCGAGAAGATCCTGCGTGCGGAACGAGCAACCGGCGGGAAGATGGTTGGCGGCGAGGAAGGACTGGATATCCTCGCATGCTTTCCGGTTCCAGCCGCCTCCGCCGAGCAGGACGAAGGGGCGCTTTGCCTGCGCCAGCATGTCGCGCAGCTTTTGCATGTCACTGGCGGCGGGGCTCGCAGCGACCCGCTGGTAGCGCCCGGTGCTGGAGACGGGAGCGGTCGCGGTCTGCATGTCCTCGGGCAACGCCAGCACCACCGGGCCCGGACGTCCCGAAACCGCGGTGTGGAACGCATGGCTCACGAACTCCGGCACGCGATCCGCGTGATCGATGCTCGCCACCCACTTCACCATCTGTCCGTACATGCGGCGGTAATCGACCTCCTGGAACGCCTCACGCTCCGCGACGTCGGAGCCGACCTGACCGATGAACAGGATCACCGGCGTGGAATCCTGAAACGCGGTGTGGATACCGACGGCCGCATTGGATGCGCCCGGTCCGCGCGTGACGAAGCAGATGCCGGGACGGCCGGTGAGCTTGCCGTAGGCTTCCGCCATGTTGGCGGCGCCGCCTTCCTGGCGGCAGATGATGTAGCGGATCTGATCGCGCGCGTCGTAGAGCGCGTCGAGCACCGCGATATAGCTCTCACCGGGAACCCCGAAGGCGAGGTCCACGCCGTGGACCTTGAGCGAGTCGACCAGCAGCTGTGCGCCGGTACGCGCGAGCATCGAATCCGTGACTTTCATGAAACCTCCGGCCTCGTTGCAGCGGCGGATTATTTTTTGGGGAAACGCAAGCCTATCACATCCGCCATTGCGCGGCGCAGCTACGCCGCCGCTTCCAGCCACTCGGCGAAAACCTCTTCGGTATGCTCACCGAGCCGCGGTGGTCGGCGGTAAACCCGAAACTCGTAGCCCGAGATCTTCATCGGAAACGCGACGGTCTTGGTGCGCCGGCCGTTGGGCAGCGTCATGTCCTGCACCAGTTTCATGAACTGCACGTGCGGATCGGCGAGAATCTCCGGATAGGTGTTGATCGGCGCGCACGGCATGCCGCGGCGGTCGAACTCGGCCATCCACTCTGCCTTGGTGCGCTTGGCGAACACCGGCTGCAGAATCTTTTCGAGTTCCTTCTGGTTCCTGGCGCGCAGTTGGGGTGTTGCGAAACGCGGGTCGTCCACAAGCTTGGGCATGCCGACTGCGTCGCACACGTCTTTCCACAGCTTGTCGTTGCCGGCGGCAATGACAAAGGGCGCATCCTTGGCCTGAAAGCCCTGGTAGGGCGCGGCGCGCGGATGCGCCGAGCCGAGACGCTTTGGAGTCTCGCCGGTGCCGAAGTATTCGCTGGTCTGCAGCGCGGCGATTCCGAGCAGCCCGGCCAGCATGGAACAGTCGATGAATGCGCCCCGGCCGGTGGCGCGCGCCTGCATCACCGCCGCGGTGATGCAGAACGCGGCATAGAGGCCGGCGCCGAAGTCAGCGATCGGCACGCCGCATTTCACGGGCGGGCCGTCGGTCTCGCCGGTGACGCTCATCAGGCCGCTCACCGCCTGCACGGTGGCGTCGAATGCGCCTTTGTGCGCGTAGGGGCCGCTCGAGCCATAGCCGTTGATCGAGCAGTAGATGAGCTTCGGGTTGGTCTTGCTCAGGCTCGCGTAACCGAGGCCGAGCCGTTCCAGCACGCCGGGCCGGAAATTTTCGACGACGACGCCGGCAACATCGCACAGCTTGCGCAGCTGCGAGAGCTGCGCGGGATCCTTGAGGTCCACCGCGATGCTGCGCTTGTTGCGGTTGACCGAGGCGAAGTTCTCGCTGTAGGTCTCGCCCTTCTCTCCGCTTACGATCGGCGGCCAGCGCCGCATGTCATCGCCGTCGTCGGGGCGCTCGACCTTGACGACGTCGGCCCCGAGGTCGGCGAGCAGCGAGCCGGCAAAGGGCCCCGCAGCGATTTGACCGAACTCGAGCACGCGCAGGCCGCTGAGCGGCCCGGTAAAGCGGGTATTCATGGCGCCGGTTGACAAAACGGTCGGTGGAAAAGCCATTCTCGAAGTGCGCGATGCGGAATGTCAACTACGGCCACGGCGTGCCGACCACGTTACAATCAGGAAATAACCCGTCTGAAATAAGCAAACTTGGGTCCCTGGCATGAAGGAGCTTTACAAGCTGTCAGCGACGCAAACCGTTGAGCTGCTCAGGCGCCGCGAAGTCTCACCGCTGGAGTTGATCGAAGCCGCGGCAGCGCGCATCGCGGCGACCAATCCCCGGATCAACGCACTGGTGACGCTGTGCATTGACCGCGCGCGCGAGCACGCCGCGCGCCTCCAGAAGCTCGACCGCAGTGTGTTGCCGCCGCACTTCCTTTACGGGTTGCCGATCGCGGTGAAGGACAATACCGATGTCGCGGGCGTGCGCTGCACGTCCGGCTCGCGTATCTACGCCGACCGCATCGCGCCCGCCTCCGACATCGTAGTGCAGCGCCTGGAGCAGAACGGTGCGATCGTGATCGGGAAATCCAATCTTCCCGAATTTGCCGCCGGCGGCAACACCTTCAACGATGTGTTCGGCGCCACCCGCAACCCGTGGGACACGCGAATGACCGCGGGCGGCTCATCCGGCGGGGCGGCGGCCGCGCTCGCCACGGGGCAGGTGTGGCTTGCCACCGGCGGCGACTTTGGCGGCAGCATCCGCCAGCCTGCGAGCTTCTGCTCGATCACGGGGTTGCGGCCCACTCCGGGGATGGTGCCGCGCACGCAAAAACAGCCGTTCTCGCCGCTCTCGGTCGAAGGGCCGCTAGCGCGCACCGTGGCCGACATGGCGCTGATGTTCGACGCCGAGGCGGGCTGGCACCCGCTTGATCCGTTGTCGCAGGTCGGGCCGCACCCGAGCTTTTCCGCCGCCGCCGCGCGGCCGCAGCGGCCGCAGCGCGTGGCATTCAGCGCCGATCTCGGCATCGCGCGCGCGGTGGATCGCGAGGTGCGCGAAATCTGCGAGGCGGCGGCAGACAGGCTCGCGCGCGACGGTGTGCCGGTAGAGGAGGCGCACCCGGATCTTTCCGACGCGGAAAAGACCTTTTTCACGCTGCGCGGCGCGGTCTTCATCGCACGCCACGCGCAGTTGCTCGAGAAATACCGCCACCTGTACAAGCCGGAAATCATCGACAACACCGAGCTCGGGCTCGGCCTCAAGCTCGCGGAGATCGTTGCGGCCGAGGTCGCACAGGGAGAGCTGATCCGGCGCGTAGCGGAATTCTTCGAGCGCTACGACCTGCTGCTATGCCCGGTGGTGGTCTGTCCGCCGTGCGACGTCAATCTGCGTTATCCGACCGAAGTCGAAGGCGTGGGTTTCGAAGGCTACATGGGATGGCTGATCCTCACCTACGCGATCACG